>CAJWSN010000057.1 GCA_913046175.1 uncultured Opitutia bacterium | reverse complement strand
GATTTGTCCTTCAGGCTTTTCCCCTGAATGGGGTTTCATGCAAGCATGTTTAAGTCCATCCAGCCCAAGGTTTTTTCTTTCGATGTGGAATGGACGCCCGACCCAATGGCGGCAGAGATTTTGACCGGCGTCAAACAGGACCCTCCCCATAGTTTGCCCGCTGCTTTTCGCAGCCTTTGGGATTACGGGGGTGCTGACGAGGAGAATCCCCAACCCTATATCAAGACCATTCTTTGTCGTGTTGTTTCCATTGCCGGGATTTTGCGGGAAGTGACAGGAGGCGGAACACCTGACCTCAAGTTGATTTCCCTTCCCTCGAACCCATCTGACCCTGAGAGGGCAAACGAAAAAACAGTACTCCAGGCCTTTTTCAAGGCGGTTGGACGAAGCAGACCGCAGATTGTGGGCTACAACTCTTCCAACGCGGATGTTCCGATACTCATGCAGCGTGCCATTGTTCATGGGCTTTCCGGATTCGGATTTGGACGGCGTCCGGACAAACCCTGGGAGGGGGTTGATTATTTCGTACAGGGAGGGGATTTCCACGTGGACCTGGCGGGCATTCTTGGCCGGTACAAGAATACCCCGAGCCTGCACGAGGCGGCAAGCCTCAGCGGGATTCCTGGCAAAATTGAAATGTCCGGGGACTCAGTGGGGGAGATGTGGTTGCAGGGGAAATTGCAGGAAATTGTGAATTACAATGAATTTGATGCTTTCACAACCCATTTACTTTGGGCCCGCATGGCTCGTTTTGCGGATCTGCTTACGGGGGAGCAGTACGAGCAGGAGCAGGTTCTGGTACGTGAACTTCTGGAATTGGAAATTAATGCCGGCAGGACTCACCTGCAGACTTTCCTTGATGAGTGGGACCGGTTAAAGGAAATCAATCAAAGAGGTTGATTTTCCAGTTTCCCGGCTTTGAAGTTACTTCAATTAAAGACTTGGCAAACTTCGTAGATTCTTTTTTCTCTCACACCACTTTGCTGACTTTGGGTAGGGTATCCAAGTGGCTAAAGGATGCGGACTGTAAATCCGCCCGCTTCGGCGTTCGTGGGTTCGAATCCCTCCCCTACCACCATTGAACTCCTTTGGCCTTTAGCAGGAGGGGGCCTTTGTTTGCTTGAAATTTAGTGAGAAATCTCTTTTATATGTCACCCCTTCTTATTTTTAATACTTTTAAAATCAGCTCAGGGAATCGACTCGAAAGTCCCTGCAGTTTGGTGAAACTTACCCTCAATTCCGCCTGTCCAGCCATTGAAGAATGTGCGGCCAAGCTCCAATCATGAGATTGAATCAACCATTTATTTTCCTTGTTTTCCTTGGGTCTTTTATTGGAACTACCCCAGACCTTCCCGGTCAAGGGATTCCGGCCAGCGTACCTGCACTTGGTCAGACCAAGGCAGACTTGGTTAGTGCTGCTTTCTCAGCTTACATTGCCGGCGACATTCCCCGCGCCCGTCAATTTCTTTTACGTGCCAGCCAGCTGGACGTTGAGGATGTTACGGTTCGTCGCCTGATTCAAAACCTCACCCCAAGTGAGCCTGTTGCCGCCCCGCCCGTCCTGTCAAACCCTGCAACTCCAACTGTTGCCGCCCCGCCCGTCCTGTCAATCCCTGCTCCAACTGTTGTCGCCCCGCCCACAACGCCCCTCAGTGCCAGCGAACAGGCCCGGATCATTGCCCTTCAGAATGGGTTGACCCTGCCTCCAGTCAACCCGACCGCTGTGCCGTCCCTGCCATCGATACCAGCATTGCCTCAGGTTCAACCGGCACCATCCGGTGGCAAGCTTGATTTTGCCGGCTTTCAAGAAAGTGTGGTTGCTTCCCTGCCTCCGGTAACTCCTACAATTCCCCTGCCATCGGTGTCTCCTGTTTTTCCGCCAGGTCTGACTTCCACGCCTGATCCTCTTGCTGGATTGGGTGGAGCTTCTCCTTCTGTCAGTTCTCAATCCGCAGCGCCGGCGCCCTTAACCTCCACGGCTCCAATGGCAGACCTGAGCACGATCACCCAGCAACTATCAGTTAAGCGTGAGCAAATTGACAATCTTACCTCACAGATTTCAACCGCCAACATTGCCCTCCTTCGGGCACAACAGTCCGGTGATGCCGTCCAAGTCCAAACCCGGGAAGCTGAACTTGCCGGTCTGAGAAGCCAGTTGCGTATTGTGGATGCCGAGGTGGTTCAACTCCAGGAGAGGCTTGCAAATCCGGCAGAAGTCAAGCCGATGGGATCCAATTTAACACCAGGGAACAAATCCCGTGCCGCTGGATCCGAACTTATTCAAAATGGGGAAACCATTGAGTTGTTTGTCATGCAGGATGAATCCTTTAACGGGATGTACCAAGTCCGTCAGGGCGGTTACGTCTTGATCCCCCGGGTGGGTCGGGTGCAGGTTGCCTCCATGACGATTCCTGCTGCGGAGGCTAACGTGGCAAAGGCGTTCAGCCAGACCATGATTGTCAATCCGACCATTATCATTGAAAGGCCGGATTCTAATGTGGAGGAGGATAGTGGTGGCGTAATTTACCTGATGGGTGAGTTTAAGCGTCCGGGATCCTTCAAGATGGTGCGTGGACGTGTCCCAACCATCCTGAACACCATCATCCAGTCGGGTGGAGAAAGTCCGGTTGCCGATCTTTCGCGAGTTCGCCTGATGCGGTTGGTTAATGGCAGCAACCTGGTTGAGGAAATCAACGTGAATGAGATTCTTAAGGGTGGAGGATTGGCTAATGACTTGATACTTCGAGATGGAGATATTCTTCACCTTCCCGCCAAGGTCGTTGAGTCTGCCACCACATCCGGTGGAGATTTTGGAGGATTGAGGGGGTTGCAGCAGATGGAGGACCCAGCCAGACCTTCACAGGGTCGCGACAATGGTGTTTTTGTTACCGGGCGGGTAAAAGGCCCCGGCTTTTTGGCTTTGCCTGAAGACGTCGGTGTTAGTGCTTATTCTGCAATTTTGTCCAAGGGGGGCTTTGCTCCCTTTGCCAACCCCAAGAAAGTATACGTTGTTCGTGAGGTTGGCGGTGGTCAAAAGGTGCACATCCCCGTGAACATCAGGAATGTGCAGCTCGGGCTGGAATCCGATGTCGAGCTGAAAGCAAGGGACATTGTTGTGGTCCCCGAAAAGTTTTTCAGTTTATAGGATTGAAAATCCTTCTTGATTATTCATCCTATGGTTTGTGCTCCGTCTGAATGTTGCGGGGTGAACTTCAGACTTTGGACATTGAACAATGGAGCAGGGCAACAGCGGTGAGGAAAAAGGCTTTTCCGCCGATGACATCTTTGCTCATGTGGGCATCATCCTGAAGCACTCCCGTTTGGTGGTGTTGACCGTGTGCCTTGTCCTGACGATTGGGTTGTTCTACTTCTGCTACGCGCGACCAGTTTATCAGGCGAAGTCCCACGTGAAGTGTGTCTATATCAAGGATCCTGTGGACAAGCAGAAGTATTGGGGGGAACGACCAGGCATCAGTGCCCTCAAAACACACTTGCCCAGTGAGCGCATTTATACCCTGGCGGTCCGGCGACTGGGTGTAAACATGAGTTACAACAGCATTCGCAGGAACCTGATCAAAAAAATCTCAGTAGGGAAGAACAAAGGGCCCGAGGATTTGGATGACAGTGTGGTTGTGTTGAACATTTACGGATACGACCCGTTGGTGGTTCGCCGCTGGGGAGAGTACCTTGTGGAAGAGTATAAAATTGATCGTGAAAAAAGGAGGGATGCAAAGGCACGGGTCGAGATTCAGAAAAGTGTGAGTGATCGTGATGTTGCAGCTGAGGAGATCAATCGCCTCCAGCAGGAGAAAATTGAATTGGAGCAGCGGTTGAATTATAGCCACCTCAAGGAGGAGAAAAAGTATTTGGACAACCTGGATCGCTTGATTGTTCAAAACGAGACAAGTGTGAATTCGATGGAGCGTATTTTGACGGAACTTAAGCAGGACGGCATCAGCTTGGTTGAAAAATTCTCCATATTGAGCACTTTCGAAGACCCGAGTCTTAAAATAGGTCAGTCGGTCCCGTTGCGGATTCCGCAAGTCGGGGGCCCGCCGGCCCCCCCCACACCGAATGGGCCCTCTGTAGTCGTGGTGAAGCCGGAGAATGTCTCACAGGACCACAAGGAATGGATGAAACTCGTGGACCGCAGGGACAAGTTGAAATTAGACCGTGCAGAAAAGGGGAAGGTTTTCTTGGACGGTCATCCAGAAATGAAGGAAATGAAGGCGGAACTGGACAAGCTACAGGCGGAATTGGAAGAGAAATACAACCTGGCGTTCAATACTTTCAATTTGTCCTACTTCAAGGCGATTTCGCAGGGTGGGGTTTTGAGAAACCTTAAATCCCGGCACGCGGAGTTGGAAAGTGCCTTTGGCGAAGCGGAGAGGGCGGTTGTGCACATTGACCGAATGATCAAGGATTTCCAGAAGAGGCACGACAAGCTTCGGGACAAGGTGGACAGTATCCGACTCTCTCACTCCATCGATCCCTTTGCAGAAATTTCCTACCTGGGTTTGGTCGAGGAAAGTCCGGGATCCATTGTTCCTCAAAAGGGGAGGCTCTTATTGTTTTGCATGAGTGGAGCCCTTTTACTCGGGATTGGCCTGGCCTATTTTGTGGAATACATGGACTCGAGTGTGAAAACCCCTGAAAATGTTGAGACGGAGCTGCAGATCTTCGGGCTGGGTCTCGTGCCTGAGCTGCCCGGGAATCTTAGTGAAAACAGTGAGCTTCTCCATAAGGAAATGCCCTTGTTCAAGGAATCGTACCGGGTGATTCGCACCAATTTGATTTTACGGCGGGATGAGATGAGCAGATCCCAGGTAATCATTATCAGCAGCTCAATGCCCCAGGAGGGGAAGAGTCTCAATTCACTGGAACTGGCCAAATCCTTTTCGGAACTTGGAGAGCGAACCTTGTTGATCGATGCTGACCTCAGGCGTGGCAAGCAGACTCGCAAGGTCGTCGGAAAGAAAGTCCCGGGGCTGGCTGATTTCCTGGCTGGCCCCGCACAGATAGAGCCCATAAATTTTGAGGAGAATCTGGATTTTCTTCCATCTGGCCATTACTCCACCAACGCAATTGAAAACTTGGGAGGGAAGGATTTTAGTGCCTTGATGGTTGGCTTGCGCATGCAATACTCAAGGATTATTGTGGACGGCCCTCCATTGCTTGGCTTGCCTGATGTGTTTATGATGAAGGACTCGCTGGATGGCTTGGTGCTTATCATCTCCGCGGGGCATACTGTTTTCACCCAGGTTCGGCTGGCAGTGGACCAGATTCAAAAGAGTCGCATCCCCATCCTGGGTTTCATTCTCAACCGCGTGAACTTTCGTACGGGTGGGAAATACTACCGTTACTACTACCGGAACTACGAGTATTATCAACAAGGGGGGGGAGATTCCGGCGGTATTGTTCCCCTTTCATCCTGACCGGGGTTCCCACCTTTCTTTCGTGCAAAAGGAGGCGGGCAAAGTAAATCCGGGTTTTCCTGGGGTCAGTGTTATAATCCCCTGCTATAACTATGCGCGTTTTCTAGGGGCTGCACTGGACTCTGTCCTGGGTCAAACCTACTCCAACCTCGAGGTGATCGTCATTGATGATGGATCCTCCGACAATACTGCGGAGGTGGCGGCCCTTTATGCGGGTCGCATCCGTTATATTCATCAGGAAAACCAGGGACTTTCTGCCTCCAGGAACAATGGGATTGCCCTGGCATCCCATGACTTGCTGGCATTCCTGGATGCAGATGACGAATGGGAACCGGAGTTTGTTTCGACCCTTATCGACAAGTTGCAGGAACTGCCGGATTCCTTTGGCCTGGTGGCCTGTCTGGACCACAAGATCGGTGCGGATGGAAAAAGGATTCCGGATCGAGCCCATGATTCCATCACAGGCGAGGTGAATACCCGGGATTTGTTGCTCAAGAATCGTTTTTTCCCAGGTGCAACTGTGGTTCGGAAAGATCTATTTCTCAAAACAGGGGGTTTTGACACGGAACTGCGGAGTTCGGAGGACCGGGACATGTGGATCCGGTTGTCCTCCGTTTGTCGCCTATGGATTCTCCCTGATATGTTGATCCGGGTGCGCAAGCATGGGAGCAACATGAGCGGCAATGGATTGCGAATGCGAAACAACATCAGGAAGGTTTTGGCCAAAGCTCGACGGGAGAACCTTGTTCCTCGTGTGAACCTGCCATTTTGGATGCAGGCTTACAGCATACTGGACTATCAGATTTCCTGGATCTTTTTTGGTGAGGGGAATCGGGGTGCTGCGCTTGCAGGCATTCTTCGGTCGCTGCTCCTCTGGCCGTTCCCAATGAAACATTCCCGGTTGGATGTTCCTGCTTTTTTTCGCCTCCGGGCATTTTTCAGGTTTATTTTTGCATGGTTGAAAAGTCTTTTTCATGTTGAGAGCAAAGCCTCATGAACCTGAAGGTCCTGCACATTGTCTATTCCCTGGACCCGGGGGGCATGGAGAACGGGATTCTAAACTTGGCCCGAAATCTGCCTCCTGAGCGGGTAACCTTGGAGGTCTGCTGTCTGGACAAGGCGGGCAGGATGTCAGCGCGTTTCCCGAATCCTTCACGTTTGCATGTCCTTGGCAAACGACATGGATTTGATCTTCGAACTGGCTGGTCTTTGTGCAAAAAGATACGTGAAACCCAACCCGATATCCTGCACACTCACAACCTTGGCCCATTGATTTATGCCATCCTGGCCAAGTCCATGGGTGCCGGTGTAAGGATTCTCCATGGTGAGCACGCTGAATTAACCCGGACTGACTTGGGGTTTCGCAAACGATTGCAGCGCAAGATTCTTTACCGCTTCTGCCACAGGATTCATACAGTCGGCTTGGGGATGACCCGTCAAATCCAGGCCTTGAAACTTTCTAAATCTTCAATATTGACCCTGCAGAATGGTGTGGATGTGGAAAAGTTTCGTCCTTGCGGAGAGAAAGACAAACTTCGTCGGGAGTTGCTTGGGGTGTCGGGTGATGCGGTTGTTGCCGGCATCTTCGGCAGGTTCGGTCGTTACAAACGTCACAATTTTGTCCTGGATGCATTTGCACGGCTTGGAGGAGATTTCCCCAACCTTCACCTTCTCGTAGTGGGCGGTGGTGGCGATCATGAACAACAGGTGCTGAGGGCCATTGATGCCCACCCGTTTTCCCAAAGAATTCAAGCTGTTGGGTTTCATCCTGATCCACTTCCATATTACCAGTGCCTCGACCTTCTTCTCATTCCAAGCGTCAATGAGGGCTTATCCAATTGTGCCTTGGAGGCAATGGCTTGTGGTGTGCCCGTTCTGTCAAACCGAAGTTGCGGTTCGGAGGAACTGATTAAAGATGGAGAGGATGGTTTCCTGCATAAAATTGGGTCGATCGGGGATCTTGAGAATATCATTTCGAGCCTGCTGGATGCAGGGTTGCTGAAACTGCAGACTGTCGGTTGTCATGCCCGGGCCAAGGCCAAGGCGGGTTTTTCACTTGCCCGCATGATGCATGACTATCTGCAGGTCTATGAGGACTTTGCGTCGAAACGCGGATAAAGGCTTTCCCTTGCCTGGCTTTTTGCTAGGGTAGACCGGGTTCCATGGGGCTTGTGTCCCCTCGAAAGTTTTGCACATGGATTTCGTTTCAACCATCATATTCCTGGCGCTTTACTATATCCGGCCTCACGAGTGGCCGTGGCTTGGGTTACTCAAGCAATTAAAGCCGATTCAGATGGTCACCATCTTTGGAATGGTGGCGATGTTGCGGCGCCCTGGGGGTATTCGCAAGTCTGACTTCCTGCAGACTCCCCACGATTGGTTCATGTTGATTTTCTTTCTTTTTATCGTGGTGACTTCCGGTCGCATCCAACACACTTTCATGGAGCTTCTGCCGGTTTTTATCTTTTATTTGATAACTGTTCAGTCTCTTCGAACCATGAAGCGCCTTGAACGGTTCCTGACCTGTTGGGTGCTGCTCTTATTGGTTCTGGCGACGATGGCGTTGCTGAGCCTTGTTGGATTCGACCCCACCCATTCCCTGGAT
>CAJWSN010000056.1 GCA_913046175.1 uncultured Opitutia bacterium | reverse complement strand
TGTCCGGCAGGAGGCCGGTTTGCGTAATCAGCAGGTATGACCCCACTAGCATGATGGCAGCCGAGGCCAGTTCCCCCTTGGTAAGCCCGTGCTTTGGATCGCCGCCTTCCTTCACCTTGACGAAAAAGGTGCCAATGATCGAGGCACCGATGCCGATGCAGGCCAGCAACATGGGGAGAAGCACGGGCCCAATGCCATTGAATTCAACACTTGTAATGGCCATGCCGAGGACCATCGCACCGATTAGGGAGCCGACATAGGATTCAAAAAGATCAGCGCCCATGCCAGCTACATCGCCCACGTTGTCGCCAACATTATCGGCGATTGTGGCGGGATTCAGGGGATGGTCTTCGGGGATGCCGGCCTCGACCTTGCCCACAAGGTCGGCCCCCACATCGGCAGCCTTTGTGTAGATGCCACCACCAACACGGGCGAAAAGGGCGATGGATGAGGCACCAAAGGAAAAGCCGGTGAGTACACCCAGCACTTTTGCGATGTCAGTGTATTGGCCATTGTAGAAAATGAAGAGAGAGCCTAGCCCGAGTGCACCGAGCCCAACGACACCGAGTCCCATGACCGCACCACCGGAGAAGGCAACGGAAAGCGCCTGGCTCAAGCCCTGCCGCGCAGCGTTGGCGGTGCGGACGTTGGCCTTGGTGGCCACCTTCATGCCGATGAAACCGGCCAGCGCAGAGCAGATTGCGCCAACAACAAAGGAAAGGGCGATAAGCCGCGTATCCTTGTAAATTATGGCGAGCAACACGGCAACGGCGATCACAACCATGGCCAGAATCCTATATTCCGCCCTGAGGAAGGCCATCGCTCCATCGGTGATATTCTCGGCTATTCGCTTCATGCGGTCCGTGCCGGGATCTGCCTTGGCGACAGCAGCCGATTTGATGAAAGTGAACAGTAGGGCCAATATCCCTGCTGCGGGAATCAAGTAGACAAGGTTATCCATGGGAGGATGAAAGCTGGTGTGATTGAGTTTTGCTGTGCCAAAGCTGGCAATTGATGGGTTCATCTAAAAAACCGGGTTTAAGATGTTTTTTTTGAAGGGGGTGGCAACGATAAATTGGAAGAGGTTGAGGTGAATCTCTATTTTATACTTCATGGATCATGGGGATCTCTCCACGTCATGGCATGGCAAAGGGCAGTCGCAGCGGCATCGGCTTCATCGTGTGCGAGCAACTCCTGGTTGGCAAGTAGGGCTCGTATGGTTTTGGCGACCTGTTCCTTGCTTGCACGCCCGTTGCCGACCACCGCCTGTTTGATTCGAAGCGGCGCATAATCAAAAACAGGCACATCGTGCATGGCCACCGCCGCAATGGCGGCACCACGGGCGGCACCCATTATCTGTGCGGTCTGGTAGTTTTGCACGAAGATGGTTTCCTCCACGGCGACATGGCGGACTGTTGCACTCTCCAGCGTGGTCGAGATGGTCCGGCAGATTGCGCCAAGGCAGTCGGATTGGGAGAGGTTTTTCTTTAGTTTTATGGTATGGCTATGCAGCAGCTTGGCCTTTTCCCCGGGGATAAACTGCAGCAGGGCCAAACCGGTTCCGCGGAGACTGGGATCAATGCCAAGGACGATACCGCGGAAAGGTTTCCGTTGCATGCTCATGGCGAGGCCCGAGGCTTTGGGAACAGACTTTCCTGCGAGCTTGTCAGCCCACATTTGTCGTGTGGATTTTCTGGCCATTGGATGAATACTAAAGCAGCAGCTTGACGCCGGCAAATATGACAAAGACCCACAGCAGGGTCTCAAAGAGTTTCTGGTTGATGTGCTTGACGATGTACGGTGCGATAATGGTGGCCACCACGGCGAAAGGCATCATCTGGAAGCTTAGCATCAGCCAGTCCCCGTTGATGATGTGCAAGTCAACCATGAAGGGAACTTTGGCGACGTTTACAATTAAGAAGAGCCATGCGGCGGTCCCGATAAAAGCGTATTTTGGGAGGGCCATGGCAAGAAGGTATAGTTGGGCAACCGGCCCGGCTGCATTTGCAAGCATTGTGGCAATGCCACCTGAAAGTCCGAAAATGATGCCGAGGCGAAGGGAACCGCGTGGTTCAGCGGTGGTTTCCGACGACTTTTTTTTCTTGGTCCACTCACGGAAGAAATGCAGGGCAGTCATGGCAAGGAGGATGACTCCAATGAGAATTTTCAGCAGGTCAGTGCGAGATTTGTCGACCGTGAAATAGTCGAAGACAAAGTAGCCGGCCACAATCCCGATGAGAAAGAAAGGAAGCAGTCGAATGATGAATTTCCACTCGGCATGTCGACGGTAGATAAAGACTGCGGCAATGTCTGCCGCTATAAGTACCGGTAGCAGTATTCCAACAGAAAGGGGAACCCCGCCAGGTCCCAGGGCATCCTCAAGAACCAGAGCAAAAATAGCAACAGTCAGGTTCCCTGCACCTGGTAGTCCACCTTTGCCAAGGCCAGTGAAAACAGCACCCAGGGCCAGGAGAGCCCAGTGGTTGGTTGTCAGTGGTTCCATCCGTCAAAAAATCAATCCATCAAACTGAAGGTACCTTCATTCACCTGATGAACCTTCCATCCATGGGAATCTTCCGGAAGAGAGGTGCCAGTTGCGAGAATCTGTGCAAGTGGATCACAGGCCTCCCAGAATCGTTGGCGGCGGGCGGGATCCAGTTCCCCGAGGATATCGTCTGCCAGGATGACTGGTGTTGTTCCCGATTGGGCCTTGAAATAGGCAAACTGGGCGAAACGCAGGGAGAGGACAATGGCACGTTGCTGCCCTTCCGATGCAAAGTCTGGTGCCTTCTGCTCATTCAGGAGAAAAAAGAAATCATCACGATGGGGCCCGTTTTGCGTGAATCCAGCGGCCTTGTCCCGGTCCCTGTTTTTTTGGAGACTAGCTGCGAAACCCTCAGGGGATTCATGGATTGTTGAGGGTTTATATAGAAGGGAAGGTGTTTCGTTTTCGCTGTTTGCGATGCATTCGTAGAAGCCTTTAAAGTCAACCTGCAGAAGCTTGATGCTTTCAACGCGCATTTGAACGATGCTGGCTGCGAATGGCGCGAGAATATAATCAAAAGCCTCAAGTTCTGCATCCGAAGCACCCTTTTTTAGTAAAGCGTTTCTTTCCTGCAGCCCCTTGTGATAGGATCGCAGGGCTTGAAGGTAATCGGATTGTCCAAAGGAAAGTACCATGTCGAAGAACCTGCGGCGGAGGGAGGGGGCTCCCCTCAACAGTTGGATGTCCGCAGATGAAATGGTGACCGTGGGGTACCGACCAATGAAGTCGGAGAAGCGTTCCATGGGTGCCTCGTCAACCAGTACCTTGCGTCCGGTCCGGTTGATTCGGATGTCAATGAGCGTCTCCCCGGAATCTTTCCAGGCTATCCCTGCCCGGACGGAGGCCATGGATTGACCTTGGCGAATGAGGGGGTGAATTTCTGTCGTGCGGAAGGAGCGCAGGGCTGAGATGAGTCCGGTTGCTTCCAGGAGGTTGGTCTTGCCCTGAGCATTCGCCCCCCAGAAGAACAAACGGTTTCCTTCCATGTCCAGTTCAGCGGACTTGACGTTGCGGAAGTCGTGGAGGCGGATGTGGCTCAGTCGCATGCTTCCTGAATCTTGGTCAGGATCAGTTCACCGATTTCCGTTGGGAGATTCCCTGTGCGCTTCTGAAACTCCCGCGTCAGGGTCTGGACCGGGCAGGCTCCGTCTGCCACCAAAATGGGAGCCCGGTTGATGGTGGCCTTGTCTTCCCCCTGGTCCACTTTTACATGCCGCAGGGGGCCATTCATGGACCAGGCGAGGGCATGTTCATCTGTCAATAGATTATAGCATAATTGGAAGGCCTCAACTTTTCCATTTGTGTCCAATGTGAGGACAAGATCAAAATAATCATCTGCAAAACGCAGGTAATTCTTGTCTGGGGACTGGCTTGAACAGTATGCGGGTCGTAGCATCGAATGATGTGGATTGACCTTTTGGAATGAAAGCGCATTCATAACACCCTGATTATGGGAAAGCAATACAACAAGGTACTCAAGAGACGCCGAAGGAAAGCTTATATTGCGCGCCGCAAGTCCAAGCTTGCAGGATCCAAGAAGTGAGCAGGGCGGGATTTCTTGAATCTTCCCTTTTGACAATGGAAACGAGAGTGATGCGCGAGTTTCTGTTTCTGGGGATTTGCGGAATTTGCCTGCTTGCCCGAAGTATGGATGCCGCCGCCCTTGATGTGCGCCTGACTTACAAGGGTGAAGGAGATTTTGCCCGTCTTTCAGAATTTCTTGACGGCAAGGAAAACACGGGTGGGGTTGCTATTGTTCGAAGCCAACCCGCTCACCGCGCGGGACTGTATTTTAGCATGATTGCGGAAGACAGGGTTGGCCAACTCCCTGCCGGGGGCAAGGTGAGCTTGGAAGTGGTTTATCCCGATATGCCCAAGGTGAAGACCTTTTCACTTCTTTTACCACGGGTGCCTGCGCGTGCCCGTGAGATGCTGGTGGGGTTGACGGGGGAGGACTGGCCGGGGGCTGGTCATAGGCCGGTGGCATGGCGTGTACGCATCCTGGACGGGAAGGGGAAGGTAATCGCCTCAGAGCAGAGCTTTCTATGGGAAGGCGCATTGCCTTCTCCCGAACCTGCTCCGTGATGTGGGGTTCCTGGCAGGGGTTTTCGCAGCCGTTAAACCTCACTCATGACACCCTGCGGGAGCTTCTGGACGGAGGACAATCCTTTCGTTGGCGAACCGTTCCAGGGGATTCATGTTGGCAGGGTGTCTTTGGCCACAATCTGGTGCAGGTACGGTTGGAAGGGAATCGAGAAGTGGAGTTTCGTATCCGCGAAGGATATGGAAGCGTTCGTGAGGTGGAGGCTTATTTTGCCATCAATTTTGATTGGGCGGCCTGTCAGGATGCGTTACCTTGGCGAAGCGATCCCCACCTGGAGAATTGCATGAAGGCGTTTCCTGGATTGAGGATTTTGCGTCAACCTTTTGGAGAGACTCTTTTTTCATTTATATGCAGCACGGCAAGACAGATCGTTCAGATTAAGCAATGTTGTGAGACGGTGGCAGAGCGCTTTGGGGAGAGTCTGGGCTGTGGGACTCATGCCTGGCCTGACTGGAAGGTGTTGTCAGAGATTCCTGAAAAGGAACTAAGGGCATGTAAATTGGGCTACCGGGCCAGATACATTTCTGAAACAGCGACAATTCTTACCGCGGATTCGGGTTTTGAAAAAAAACTGCTGGCATCTCCGGTAAGGGACGCGAAGTCCATGCTGATGAGCCTGCCCGGGGTGGGGGCCAAGGTTGCGGACTGTGTCCTTCTTTTTGGCGCAGGAAAACTGGAGGCCTTCCCCGTGGATACCTGGATTAAAAAGTCAATTTCCAGGGTCTATGGGCTGGATGACTCGAACCCCACTGGCATGGCCCGTTTTGGTCGTATCCACTTTGGCAAGGCCGCCGGACTGGCACAGCAGTTCCTCTTTGCGTGGGAGCGCAGTCAGCCATGAGCTCAAAAAGGCCTTGGGTAGACGGAAGATCGCGGATCAGTCCTTCTGGAGTTCCAGAAGCTCAATTTCGTAACCTTCAGGTGCATCAATGAAGGCAAAGGTGGTACCACTTCCACTCTTGGTCGGCCCATCGGAAAACTCGACTCCATGAGCCTTTATATGCCTGCCGAATTCATCCATGCTTTCCACTTCAAATGCGAGATGGATGAGGTCCTCCTGAACCTGGACAGGCCCGGAGTCCGGGTAGTATGTGATCTCAATGAGCTCCTCACTGCCGGGAGCCTTGAGGAATGCAAGTTGGGACCCACGCGGTGAGGTATGGCGTCGTACTTCCTCCAGCCCCAGGATTGTCTTGTAGAACGCAACCGTGCGTTCCAAGTCATCCACCCGCATCCGAGTGTGGTTGAGTCGTGTTACAATTGTCATGTAAAGGTTACTGGAAAGTAATTTGCTTGAGCAGCCTGTCCTTGGGGATGCCCAACTTGTCCAGTTCGCGGTTAGCCTTGGTAAGGGAGTTCAGCACATTTATGGTGTGCTTGTGACGTGCCTGGCCATCCGGCGTAATGTTGATGATGGTCTTGGCTGGACCCCGGGCATCCATTTGGCCTCGTCTCAAAAGATAAGCTGTTAGCTGCGGCATGCTGCGCTCATCCGGCTTGTCCATGGGTTGCCCGTCCACGGACACCTGCCCAAATGGATCAATTTCAATGTTGATATTCTGGGGGAGGTGCTCGGGAGGTTCGGGCGGGGTGACATTCGAGGGAAGTGGAATGATCAGCTCGGTTTCCTCCTGGACGATGCGCATTGTGACCATGAAGAAGATCAGCAGCAGGAAGACCACGTCGATCATTGGGGTAAGGTCGACGCTGTCTTCTTCTAGTTCTGGGGCAGGCATGCTTACGAACCTCCGGGGTCTTTTACGTAGGCGGCAAAGAGAATCTTGCTCTGGCCGTTTTGTGCACAGGCGCCCATCACTTTTTTAACATCCTCATAGGTGGCCATGGAGTCCACCCGCAGGTAGACCATGAGCTTGTTGCCATTCGGCGCGGTACGTTTTTTCTTAACAATTTCCCCCAGCTTGGTGGTGTCAAACACACTGCCGATTGGCACGTCCATGTGGAAGAGGTTGCCTTGGCTGTCGATTGTGAATTCAGTGCGCACGTCGTCCTTGGCCGACTTCATGGAGTCCTCTGCGATGGGGACATCAATCTCCGGACGTCCCTGTTGAATCATCCTTCCTGCGATAAGAAAAAAGATGATAAGCAGAAAAATGACGTCGATCATCGGCGTCAGGTCCGGCTCATCGCTTTCCTGCTTGGGCTTGTATAGCTTCTTTGGCTTGGCCATAACGTTCTACAGGGTCACCACAGGCGGCGACCTGGATGTGTAGAGACTATTCTTCGTAGCTACGGCGCAGCGATTGAACGAGGATGAAGAGAAATTTCCCGACAATTTCATCAACCTGGGCCACGACTTTGCCGTACATATTCTTGAAGACGAAATAGGAAAGAAGAGAAGGGATGGCGACAACAAGGCCATATTTGGTGGTGAGCAGGGCCACTTGAATCTGACCCGCCATGGCTGTTGCATCATCCATGCTTTCCTTCATGGTGGCGAAGGCCCCGACCATGCCGACCACCGTCCCGAGCAGGCCGAGCATGGGGGAAAGGGACCCGATGACGTTAAGGTAATTGACCCACACAAACGGGCCCGCCAGTTCACTCGTGGAGGCTTCAGCCATGGCCTTCTCTATGGTTTCCGGGTCGATCTCATCACTTTCAGAGAGACGATCCAGGCCGGCCTTGAGGATATTGGTCACAGGTGCAGGGTTGGCTTCGCAAAGGGCAATGGCACTCTCAAAGTCGAGCTCCTCAATCAGGGGCATGAGCTGCTCGACAATTTCGCTCCTAAGAAAAGGCCCCTTTCGCACCTTGATAAGATTGTAGATCGTGAGAGCCAATGCACCGGTACCAAACAGGAAAATGGGTACCAGCCATAAACCACCATCTCGGAACTCGTCAAAGAGAGTCTGCTTTTCCTGCGCTTGGAGCGTGATTTGTCCAAGAAAGATAAAGCCAAGGGGGATCAGGTTTTGAAAAAACTTTTTCATATTGTCCTAAATTTACATTTAAGGAAAAACAGTATGGAGGCGTGGCACTTGGAATCAACCTTTAATCCGTAAATACCGGGTTGCAGGTTTCAATTGCCGACCAACTTGGGAAATTCGATTTCAAAAAGAACGTATTCGACCAAATGGAGATCCTGCTTGACAATCGTTTCGGGAATGGTTTGAACGAACGTTTCAGCGATTTTTTTGCCAGTCTTCAAGATCTTTCTAGCAACCCGAGTGGTTTGGCAGAACGGGCAGACGTCTTGGGTAAAGCGCAGTTAGTTGTTAAAGATTTTAATCGAACAGGGCAAGGATATACCTGAGAAGTATAGGTTTTTACTTTTTGACCAATCAAAACAAGTTGAATTAAATTGGAATGGTAAATCAGATGATGTGACCAATGTGGAATTACCATTTCAAATTATTGAGCAAGTTGACGAACCAAGGACAGAAAAAGTTAAATTAGCACAAGGTTCATTTGATTTTAACTCTGGTCGCCAAACAGCGGGATGGACAAATAAATTAATTTGGGGTGATAACAAATATGTTCTTT
>CAJWSN010000055.1 GCA_913046175.1 uncultured Opitutia bacterium | reverse complement strand
GCCTCGCCGTAAACTTCCTTGATATCTTCGGCTAAGGCTTTCTTTTCTTCTTCCAAGCGCTCTACACGCTCAATAAAGCTTTTAAGGCGTTCGCCTGTGACTGTTGTGGTTGGTTGGGGTTGTGTCATTGTTTTCTTCCTTAATATGTGATTGATACGTTCGGGATATCGCCCTTATAAATCGCAGTAATGATATCCTGCGCCTGCTTTTCGTTTATGCCGCATTTGACAAGTTCAAGTCGAAAGCAAACATGCATCATCCAATGGTAGCAAGCGAATCTCCATCCAGCTTCATGGCGACAGGTGATCAACCAAAACTTACTTTGACGGTTGCAGCCGATAACCCGTTGGCGGGAGCTGTTAACTGTTTCATACAGGGAGCCGAAGCCCAAGTGGACAAATCAGAATCCCCCTTCGAGGCAGAGATGATCTTCGTTAATGATGGAAGTCATGACCGCACCCTCGAGAAACTGCGGGAACTGGAAAAAAAGCATCCCCGCTTGCGGGTGGTCGACAATGGCTTGAACTGTGGGTACGGTGCTTCACTAAAACGTGGCATCTCCCAGGCAAAATTTGACAGGATCGTTATTACGGATGCCGATGGAACCTACCCCAATGAACGCATACCGGAAATCGCCCGGGGGCTCGACGTATGCGACATGGTGGTGGGCGCACGTACTGGCAAGAATGTACATATCCCCCTCCTCCGCCGACCGGCCAAGTGGGCCCTGCTGAAATATGCACGCCTGATGACAGGTGCAGATATTAAGGACATCAATTCAGGACTTCGTGCAATGTGGACGCGACATGTCCACCAATTCTGGTTCATGTTACCGGATGCCTTCAGTTTCACCAGTACGATCACACTGGCCATGCACGTGAACCGTATGCGCGTAAAATATATTCCAATCGACTACGCCCGCCGGGTTGGCAAAAGCTCAATCAAGCCCGTGCGAGACACCTTGCGTTTCTTCTCCCTTGTTTTGCGTACCGTAATGTATTTTCGCCCCCTGCAAATTCTGGGGTCCATGTCATTGGCACTCATGTTTTCAGCCGTTGTCATCGGTGTTCTCGGCCGCATTTACCTGCACGAAGTGCCAGACGTGGCCGCCACCGCCCTGTTCTCCACCGGTGTCATTTTTCTTGGACTGGGCCTTCTCGGGGACCTGATCAACGCACGAAGGTCACGCTAACCCCATCAACTGGCATCAAGAATAAACTAAAAATAATCGTTCCTGTATTGGGCCTCTTGGTGTTCCTGAGCCTCCTCCTTTACAAGATGGGGCGTGAGAACTGGGTGAAATGCTGGGAGGAGCTTACCACCGCAGATGTAAAGTGGCTTGCCTGCGCTTTTGGGGTCGCGGCCATCCAGCCGCTGCTGACCGCCTTCAGACTCCACATCTACCTCAGGGCCAGCCGGTTGACAAAGCCCTACAAGAGATGTCTCAGCGCAATTCTCGCAGCAATGAGCCTGAACGCCGTTCTTCCGGCACGAGGCGGGGATCTCGTCAAGGTCACTTTTCTCGAGGATGACATCAAGAAACTCCCGCCAATGGTTGGTGTCACCATCCTCGAACGCGTCTTTGATATCTTCATCCTTTGCATCCTTGCCTTGATCGGTTCTCTGATCACAGACAACCAAATTGCCACCAGGCTTTCCCTTCTGGCTCTGTGTGCACCCGTCGGCGCTCTCTTGACCCTGAACTTCGCCGACAGCATTCCCCTAGTGGGAAAAAAATTAAAATCCCTTGCCAGGGCCTGTCGCACGGCCATGAAAACCCCTGGGTTGCTGAGTTGCGCCTGGGGGGTCGCCACCATCTGCTGGATAAGCAACCTGCTGGTCATGTTCCTTCTTTTCAAGGCAGTTGGAGCCAATCTGAGCTTTATAACCGTTTGCACCACCACTCCACTTGCAATTCTCGTGGGAATCCTGCCCCTTTCCATTTCCGGGATGGGCACAAGGGATAATGCCATGGTGTGGATGGTGGAGAAAGCCGTCGTGCCTGGAGCAGTCGCCACAGGAACCATCGTTGCCGGAACTTTTCTTTACACTGCGGCAGTATACTGGTTCCTGGCCATCATCGGCTTGGCGTTCCTGGGTCGGGAAAGCCTTCGAAAAACCATGAGACAGACACGGAAAAACCAGGAAGAACTAAAGACCGCAGATGCAAATGCCACAATAACCTGATGCCCGAGCCCTTCTTCTCGGTGGTCATCCCCACCTGCAACCGTCCGGAAATCCTTGATCGCTGCCTGACCCGATTGCATGAACAGAACTTGCCCCAGGACATCCGGGTTGAAATTCTGGTTGGCGATGACAGTCAAAATGACAACACGCGCAAATTCCTCGCGGATCACCACCCGGGAATTCGTTGGATTCAAGGCACAAGAAAAGGTCCCTCCGCAAACCGTAACCACGCGGCACAAGAGGCCAAGGGCCAATGGATCATCTTCATTGACGATGACACTGAACCACACCCCGGGTTCCTCAAAGCCTATCATGAAATGGCTTCCAGAAATGAATTTAAAGCCTTGGAGGGCAGGATCGTCTGCCCGGACAAGCGGAACTCCCCTTTCTACCGGATGCCTGAAAACCTTGAGGGCGGTCTCTTTACCTCCGGAAACCTCGCTTTTGAAAAAAATGCTTTCTTTAAACTCGGAGCCTTCGACGAGGATCTCGTCGTCATGGAGGATCTCGAGATTGCCCATCGCATTCGGACATGCGGATGCCCGCATGCCTTCTGCAAGGGGGCGGTTGTGGACCACCGCGCACATCGGTTCGGCTGGAAACATCTACTGTGGTGGGCACTACATCATCGATGGAGTATCCTTTACGATTACAAGACAGGAGGCAGGAAACTCTCCGTCCCAATACCGGTCACCCTGCTGCAGACCACCACAAAACACTTGCTCCTTCTGTTGCGCACCACTTGGCACCTCTTTAGTCAGCATGACCCCAAGACCTGGAGAAACCGCTGGTTCTGGCAAACCTGGGGCTGGTTCTCGCTGCCGTTGACACTGCCCTGCCTCTGGTTCTCAGAGTTCAAATACCGCCACCTTATGCGTCAGCAGAAAAAATGATGAAAGAACTGCTAAAAAACCTGCTCTTCAATTGCCCGTCCCTCCTCGCGGACTTGATGCGCTTAAAATCCAACTGGAACCGGGACAAGTACATCTTCCTCAAGCTTCTCAGCAAGGGGGACAACGTCCTGGATGTGGGCGGGAATATCGGGGATTACTGCACCACATTTGCCAAGGTGGTGGGCTCAAGCGGACAGGTTCACACTTTTGAACCCGTACCGACTACTTTCGAGACATTGAAAGAAACCGTTGCACGGAAGAGACTGGGCAATGTAACCCTCAATCAAATGGCCGTCACCAACGAGTCTGGCCAAATTGAAATCCACATGCCTGGCGACGATCATGCCCGTCCTTCCATCCAGAAGCATTCCAAAGAGTCGTGGGATCAGGACGAAACCATACACACCTTTTCCTGCGAAGCCACCACTCTCGAAAAATATGCCCTGGAAAAAGAAATTTCACGTCTCGATTTCATAAAGATTGACGTCGAAGGCGCAGAATTTCTTGTGCTGACGGGAGGGAAGGCTGTCCTTCGCTCTTGTGCACCCATTCTCTTCTTTGAAATGTGGGAGCCATTCATGAAGGATTTCAATACTTCAGCCAAAGGCTTTTGCCAACTACTTCGTGACACCGGATATGACCAGTTCCTGATTGTCCAGGAAGACCTCCATCCATTGTCAAACCTCGAGGATGAACTCCCACAATACTTGGCAGGAGGTATTCTGAACCTAGTCTGCGGCAAGAAGTCCAAGCACGCAAAACGATTTGCTTCGATCAAAACCCGGCACATGTGAAAGCTCTTCTCCTCTCCGCATCCGCCCCGGATGCCACGACCAAGGCCCAGACTGGCACGACCAACTGGATTCTCCGACTGACCCAGGTCCTCCACAAGAAACATGAGGTTACCTTGATCACCACGCCACCTGTGAACGACCCGTGGTTTGAAAAATCCGGGGTAAAAGTCATTCAACACAATCCAGCCCCCATTCAAAATGGTGTGGTCCGGTTGATAAAGAGTCTCCTGTATGGAATTTATCCGAGCATATGGCTGCTGCATTGTCCGGAAACCTCGAAATTCCTCAAGGACTTGCCCCCCGGTCGTTTCGACGTCTGCTGGATCTTGGAGGACTATGGCGGGATTTACCTGCGCGACATACCCCGCCACCTCCCGGTTGCTTTCCATCGATCCTATGTTTTCAGCATGCAGGACACCTTCTGGGAGAAGGGAGCCAGCTTTATCAAAAGATTACAGGGCTGGTATCGCCAATCCACAGCCATAGCATTTGACCGCTGGACCACCGCGAGGGCGGACATGGTTTCAGCCGGAACACCAGAAAGCTGTGAATTCCTAAAGAAGAACTACCGACACAAAAATGTGGAGTGCATACCCGTAAAGCCCTCCCAGCGCCCCACACCCACAACAGAAGGGAACCTCAAGGAGCCATTGGGACCGGAAAAGCGCATGCTGGCAGTCTATCTTGCAGATATGCGATTCGTTCGTAACGCAGATGGTGCCCTCTGGTTTCTGGAAAAGGTGCTTCCATTGATGTCGGAAAGTCTACGCAAAAGCTACCATTTCCGGTTCCTTGGAAGAAAACCAGATCCACTTCCCAAACTCAATGATCTACCGTCAGGATCCTCCGTGGAATTTACGGGTTTCGTGGACAACCTGACCAAATCCCTCCACGAAGCCCAGGTTGCATTCATTCCAGTATTTGGTGGCAACGGGGTAAGGATCAAGACCTTGACTCTACTCGGGACAGGGCTCCCCACCGTCTCAACCCCGGACGCACTTGAAGGACTGGAGGTTTCCAATGAGAGGGAGGTTCTGGAGGCCACCCGACCGGAAGACTTTGCCAAAGCCTTCGAGATGTTGCTTGATGCGAACCTGCGCCAACAGCTTTCACGGAATAGCCTCCAGGCAATGGAAACATTCCTGGGGGAAGAAGAGGATGCCGAAAAGGCCTTTGCCTTCAGCCAACACATTGCCGGAAGACAATGAAGCTGGTCCAGAAAGTGGCCCTCGCCATACGATCCCGTTTTCATCCACTTCACCATTTGAGACGCAATCGTTTCTACCAAAGGGTTCTGCAACCCCTTTTCGACATCCCCCTGCCTGCAAACCTGTGCATGCGTCATCCCGTTTACCTTCGATTGCTGACTCACTTTTCCTTTCTCTTCCTTTCCCAGAAAATGGAGGAACGCCTGCTCTCGACATTGGTCAAAATCATCGGGCACATGGAGGAGGGCAAACACACCTTCGTTGATGTCGGTGCAAACATCGGGCTCTACACATGGCACGCACTCAATGCGAAGCCGAACCTGCATGTGGCGGCATTCGAGCCTGATCCTCTCAATGGCAGGCTTTTGAAAAAAACAAAACAAAAATGGGGCGCATCGAACTTAAGCCTGCATTTTTCTGCTGCAAGCAATGAAAATGGACAGGCCACCTTCTCGCAGGATTTACTATCCTCCGCAACTGGAAGTCTCAACCAGACAGAACGCTCATTTGCCGAGCAACACTACGGACAACGACAAAGCCTCATTGAGGTGGAAACCATGACACTCGACAGTGCCGTCGCCAATCTGCCTCCTCCAGCCCTACTGAAGATCGATGTGGAAGGTCACGAGAAGGAAGTGCTGGAAGGTGCAGGGGAACTACTGGAAAGACATCGACCCATCCTGCTCATCGAGTCCTTCGGCAAAAAGGCCAAGGGATTTCGGGAGGTCCTGGAACCCCTGGATTACCAGTTCTGGGATGCTGACCATGCCTGCGCTGTCTCGAGGGAAACCATGAACTACCTGTGCCTGGTTCCCGGAGAAACCGGGAAACTGCTGCTTGAAGACCTCGTAAATCTAGGTTTTTCAATCGATTGCTGATGGCCAAGCGAGACAGCCTTGAAAGAATGGTCGGGATGCTGTGCCGACCAAGGAAATGGCAACCCCCGGATTCTTCTGGTTCCTTCAAGCTTTTTGTCCTGCGAAATAATGATATCGGCGACCTGATCCTGACCACCCCATTATTCGAAGCCATCAAGAGTCTATACCCCAATTGTCGGTTAGAGGTTGGAATTGGAGACTGGAACCATGGTATTCTGGAAGGGAATCCTTATGTGGATTCAGTTCTCCCTGTGAACGCTCCCTGGCACAACAAGGTTTCCTGCAAACATTCACCCAACTCACCGATTGGGTTCCTGAAAGCATTGCTCTACATTTTTTTTTCCATGGAAGCTAGAAATCTTGCCCGTGGAAAATACGACCTTGGCATTGATATCCTCGGCAGCCTGGAAGGCACCCTTCTAATGTGGAGGGCGGGGATTTCCAATCGAATGGGAGTGAAGGGCTATAGTGGCGGGTTTTCAGGATGTCAGAAATGGCGCCAGTTCAAGATTGATGAAAATGCAGGGCGCTCAAGCCTGCGATATGTCGAAATGCTAGGAATGGACCCAGGCAAAATTCCGGCCCTCAAGCCACAACTGTTCCTCTCCAAAAGGGAATTGGAAGAAGGCGAGTCGATTTGGGGCAAACCAGGCGCCAAACGAGTGGTAATAAGCACTGGCGCAGGATTCCCGGAGAAATGCTGGCCCATGGAAAACTATAGGAAACTGGCCCGACAGTTGGAGGAACAGGAAAACGTGGAACTGGCTTTTCTGGGATCAGCAAGAGACCGTGAATCAGGCGAAGCCCTGGCCCAATCATTGCCAAAACTAAAGAACCTGGCCGGCCAGACAAGCCTGCGCCAGACAATGGCCATCATCGCCCATGCGGACATCGTCATCTGCAACACCACCATGTTCATGCATGTGGCAGCGGCATTCGAGGTTCCCACGCTTGTAATGCTTGGCCCCTGGTATGATTCCGCAAAGCTGCACAAAGCGCAATGGGGACACCCGGGGACCACAATCCTAGGAAGGGAGGTCCAGGAAGGCATTGAAAAACTTTCCCCCGTGTCCAAAGCCCTGGAAAACTGCCAGGGAATTCTCCAGAAGTTGGCCAGAAAATGAAGATCGCTTTCATAACCGGCAGTCTCGAACCTGGTCGAACCGGCGTCGGAGACTACACTCGATTACTCGCAGCAGCCTGTCAAAGAATGGGACATGAAGTTAGAACCATCGCCCTTGAGGACATGCATACCCCCACAAACTGGGAAGGGCAGCAGGATGGCATTCCATGCCTGAGGCTTCCTAAAGAAGCAGCTTTGGCTAGCCGAATGAAAATGGCAGCGCGCTTTCTGGAGTTATTCGAACCGGAGTGGATCAGCCTGCAGTTTGTTCCATACGCATTCCACCCAAAGGGACTTTTCTTTGAGTTTCTCAAAGAGTTTCCTAAATTGATTGGTGGAAGAAGGCTACACATCAAGTTCCATGAAATCTGGATCGGCGAATACCCAGGTGCGCCACTGAAGGAGCGTTTAACCGGCTGGATACAGAAAAGACTTGTTCGGAAATTGATCCTCACTTGCCGGCCAAGAATTATCAACTATACGAATGCAGGCGCAAAGGTCAGGTTGGCCCGGGCAGGAATTGCCGCAGACCACCTCCCCATCTTCGGGAACATCCAGGTTGCACAGGAAAAGTCTAACAACTGGCTGCTTGCAAAACTAACGGACGCACTGCCAAAAGAGCGCCTCGAAAAGGATAATTTCCTGTGGTTCGGTTTTTTCGGCAGCATTCACCAAAACTGGCCCGCACGACAAATTCTGGAACGTCTGCGAATGTTCACAACGGCAAAGAACCAAAGACCTGCCCTACTACATGCGGGTATCCTTGGGAAACACCGATATCGATGGCGGGCGATTTGTAAAAAATATTCAGGTGATTGGTTTCTTCATTCCCTGGGTGAGTTGCCAGAGGATCAGGTGTCACAATATTTGTTCGCGCTGGATTTCGGCCTAAGTTCAACACCGTGGGACCTGGTTGGGAAAAGTGGAACCATCGCGGCCATGACAGAACATGGCCTTCCCGTCATCATCAACCTTGAGGGCGGAACTCCAGATGCCCCACTTGTAATCCAGAATGAATTCGAGCCTTTGATTCAAAAAGCAGACGAGCAGCTTTTGACGAAGCTGTCCACGCTAAGGAAAAGAAAGCCAATGGCCAATAACATAGAAAAAGTTGCAACACTGTTCCTTCAGTCTCTCCAGGAAAAAGGGAAACATGCTCAGAGCCTCATTGCATAGATCAACCCATAGTCATCAATGGGCAACTGGTGCAGAACCTGAAAGCCCAGGCGAACGGACGCCAGCCATTTACAATGGAGCAGGTTGGGCTAATGCTGGAGGTAGCCAATCAGGAATGGGAAGGAATGATCCTGTCCGGCCTATACACCGGCCTGCGGCTGGGCGACATCGCCAAAC
>CAJWSN010000054.1 GCA_913046175.1 uncultured Opitutia bacterium | reverse complement strand
GGAGGAATCAGGCCTGCTACAGGCGACAAACCTTGGATACAACCTGCTCCAGGCCACCCGCACCCGTGTATCCAAGACAGAGTTCGTCGCATGTCCCAGTTGTGGACGCACCCTCTTCGATCTCGAAGCCACCACACAAAAGGTCAAGGAAAAGACGGGGCATCTCAAAGGAGTTACCATCGCCGTCATGGGTTGCATCGTGAACGGCCCTGGGGAGATGGCGGATGCCGATTTTGGCTACGTCGGCGGAGCACCAGGAAAAATAAATCTCTACGTGGGAAAAGAGTGCGTGCAAACCTCCATTCCCGAGGCTGAGGCCGTCAACCGCCTCGTGAGCCTGATCAAGAAACACCAAAAATGGCGTGAGCCGGTTTCCTCTGCCTAATATTGCTTCCGGTTTGCCATTGCCATTCCCCACAACTCCACTTTGCTCCTGCCCACCATGAGCAAAACCCACCCACGTCACGATGGACGCAAGACCAATCAGCTTCGTCCCATTTCAATCAAAGCCGGAATTGCCCCGCATGCCACAGGTTCGGCGCTCTGCTCTTTCGGCGACACACAGGTCATCTGTGCCGCCATGGTGGAAAACAATGTGCCTCCGTGGATGAGGGCGCAAAATGTGGAAGGTGGCTGGGTGACCGCGGAGTACTCCATGCTGCCCTACTCCACCCTCGACCGTAAGCGTCGGGATGTATCCAGGGGAAAGCAAGATGGGCGCACTGTTGAAATCCAAAGACTAATCGGTCGTTCAATGCGCGCAATCATCGACCTGAAAAAAATCCCGGGCAAGACCATCTGGATTGATTGTGATGTGCTGCGTGCCGACGGCGGCACCCGCACCGCATCCATCACTGGAGCTTATGTGGCGTTACGCCTTGCCATCAAAAAACTCCTGAAAAACAAATCCATCCAGGAAAACCCACTGACTGACAGCGTGGCCGCCGTGAGCGTCGGTGTGGTGAAGGAAAAGGTACTCCTGGACCTGGACTACCCAGAGGACAGGGATGCGGATGTGGACTGTAATATCGTGATGACAGGTGGCGGTCGCTACATTGAGGTACAGGGCTCCGGTGAAGAATACACATTCTCCGGACGCCAACTGCAGGAAATGCTCAAACTTGCCAAAAAGGGCGTCGAAGAGCTCACCGCATGCCAGAACAAGGTAACACGGGATAAAAGATGAATCATTCCCCTGCTTTTAACTTTGCCAATGCCTCTTTAATGTGGGGCTCGATCTTTTCTGTGAGGAAGTCCTGAAGGATGTTCTGAATTCTGTCAGGATCACTGCACTCAAGCACCTGTTTAGCCAGACGCTCCATATCGCCAACGTCCATCCTGCGCACAATATAACGAATTTCAGGAAGAGTGACCGGCGTGACACTTAATTCCCGAAGTCCTAATCCCAAGAGAAGCGGGGTGTAAATGGATTCACCCGCAATCTCCCCACAGATGCCAACAGGTATTTTAGCAACATTTGCAGCGTCAATTACAATCTTCATCGAACGAACAACCGCAGGATGAGCAGGGTTGTAAAGGTGTGCCACCTCATCATTCACACGATCCACGGCTAGCATGTACTGGGTAAGGTCATTGGTCCCAATGGAGAAGAAGTCAGAATGGTGCGCCAAATCTGCCGCCACCTGAACAGCGCTGGGAACCTCAATCATGGTTCCAACCTCAACATGTTCATCAAAAGCCTGTTCCTTCTGGCGAAGTTCTTCCTTCGCCTCTTCAAGCAATAAGTTGGCCTCCAGAAGCTCGGCCAGGCCACTGATCATCGGGTAAATAATTTTGAGGTCGCCCTGTGCAGAAGCACGCAGGAGGGCACGGAGCTGGACCTTGAAAATCTCCTTGTGCTTCAAGCAGAAACGAATGGCACGGAATCCCATAAAGGGATTATTCTCCTCAAGTCCAATCATGGCTTTGGGCAATACCTTGTCACCCCCCAAGTCCAAGGTTCTGATGATCACAGGCATCCCTGCCATACCTTTTACAACCTTAACATACTCCTCGTACTGCTCCTCCTCGGATGGGAAGTCGTTGGACTTGAGGTAGAGACCCTCACTGCGAAACAAGCCAATGCCCCTCGCTCCAGACTCGCGGATGCGTTTCATGTCATCGGCACTCTCGATGTTAGCGAAAAGAGTCACACCCTGTCCATCAAGGGTTTCAGAGGGTTTCTCCAACTCAGATAGAAAAACACGGCGTATGCTGTCCTTGCGAACCTGAATCTCCCCATACCGAAAGAGAGTGTCTGAAGTCGGATTAAGGACCAGGGTTCCTTCGTAACCATCGACAAGAACCTCGCTCCCTGCAGGGATTCGGCTGGTGGCCTTCCACAGGTTAACAATTGCAGGGATACCCATGGATCGGGCCATTATCACGGCATGTCCCGTCGCACCGCCATGTTCACTCACAACGGCCAGAACCTTGTCCTTGTCAAAAAGTGCAGCCTCGGAAGGAGAAATATCAGGGGCAACAACGATGCCTGCTTCGGTCAATCCCTCCAGATCATGGTGGTCCTCACCTGCCAAATTCTTGAGGAGCCGGCGGGTAACATCGCGGATGTCATTGGCCCGTTCTTTTATGTAATTATCTTCAATGTTGGAAAAAAATTCAATGTAGCGCTGGGCAACGCGATTAAAACACAGTTCAACATTATAGAGAGAGCTACGAATCTCGGAGACTGTTTCCTCAATCAGAGCCTTGTCCTCAAGAACCAGAAGATGCGCATCAAAAATCTGGGCCTCCGACTCGCTGAGCTTGCTGCTGACCTCGGTGCGAAGATTGGTTATCTGCTGACGAGTCGACATAATCGCCGATTCAAAACGACCGATCTCCGCATCCACCTGATCCTCATCCACGGGATAAGAAGGAACGTCGGGTTCCGCCCTGGCAAGGAGACAAACCTTGCCGTGAGCAACGCCGGGGGCGACAGCAATGCCACGGAAGACATATTCCTGTTTCTTTCCGCTAGATGCACTCATCAGACCTGAGCAAGCATTTCAGATCGGGTTGTTCCCTAAAAGGGGTTAGTATCCTCAAAAAAATTCAAGGGAGAGCGAGGAAATGGAGCCAACCCCGCCTTGACAAGTCCAAACTCCCCGCCGAAAGCCTCCTTCAACTGATCAATAATACTCAATTTCTCAATGTCGTTCACACCTGATGGGAGTAAAAGAAACAGGGTGGACCCACTGCCAGAAAGAAGGACAGGGGAGCCGGTTATGGACTGCGCTTCTTTCTTGAGCGCATGCAATCCTACAAACTTGGAAAAAACAACCGGCTCAAAATTATTACGCAAAAGCTCTGCGTGTGAGATCGATCCGGAAATGTAACGCGCAAGATGTTGCTCCGAATCTTCCTTGATGTCATAAGCTTCGCTCTGCTCGCGAAAGCAATTATAGGCCCATGGTGTCGAAACATGCAAACCCGGAACAAGGAGTAGAACCTCCCTCCTGGAAAGGCTGTCACACAAGGATAATGGAACCGATGACACCAGTTCCCCGCGACCCCGAAGAACCACGGCGCCGCCATGCAGAAACAAGGGACAATCCGAACCCACCCCCTCTGCTATTGTCAAAACTTCATCCAACCCCAAGGGAGATCCAAGCAGTGAGTTCAAGCCCCAGAGTGTGGTTGACGCATTGCTGCTGCCACCGCCAAGGCCAGCCCCCATGGGAATCTGTTTCTTCAACTTAACCAAGACTCGACCTGAAAAATAATGTTGCTGACGAAACATCTCCACAGCCTGCAAAATAAGGTTGCTGGAATCAGTTGGTACTTCTGCAGAATCGCATTGAAGGGAATCGTCGCCTGGTTCATCACAAAGTGTAAGATGCAGGTAATCCCCAAAATCCAGTGGACAGACCAGGGAGAGCAACTCATGAAATCCATCCTCACGCAGTCCCAAGACGCTAAGGAACAAATTGATCTTTGCGGGTGAAAAAAGTTGAATCGCTTTCATCCTCGGCAAGAACATTGTCTGCTTTGCAGAAAAATGAAAACAGAAACCGTAGCCCACACCTCCAAATGTGAATTGATCCTCGCACTCGATCTTGATGAAAAAGCTGAGGCCTTGGCCCTGCTGGATCGTCTTGAAAATGCGCTGGACTGGGTAAAAGTAGGGCTGCAAATGTTCACGCGTTGGGGTCCCGACCTTCTTGATGAGGTTGCTTCGCGAGGTTATCGTGTCTTCCTGGACCTAAAGCTTCATGACATCCCCAATACCGTGGCAGGATCAATCAAAAGCCTGATTCATCGCCCGGTACAAATGCTCACCCTCCACGCATCTGGTGGACCTGAAATGATTTCTGCAGCACGAGCCGCACGGGATGATAGCGGCGGTAATGTCAAACTGGTTGCCGTGACGATACTCACCTCGATGGATGAGACCATTCTCGCAAGGATTGGAATGAATGGCCCGATGGAGGATCGCGTCGGGTCACTGGGTGAAATGGCGGTTGGGGCCGGAGCCGATGGGCTCGTATGCTCTCCCCTTGAATTAGATGCCCTTAGAAAAAGACTGGGAACCCTCCCACTACTGGTCACTCCCGGAATCCGTCCTGCCGAAAGCGATCCCGGGGACCAAAAACGGATCATGACACCAGCAATGGCCGCAAGCGCGGGAACAAACTTTATCGTGGTCGGTCGTCCGATCCTGAAAGCAGATAATCCGCATGCCGCGACCGTGCAGATTACCGAAGAACTCAACGAGGTTTCATCCAGCCATGGGTGATGGTGGAATCCTTCTTGCAGGCGGTGCAGGCCGCCGCATGGATAATGGCGCAAAAGAAAAGATTCTACTGCCTATTAATGGAAAACCAGTTTTTCAGTATTCCCTTGAAGCATTTTCTGCCTCCGGTCTTTTCGATGAAATCGTAATCGTATACCGGGAAGACCTTCAGAAAAACGCACTCGAAAAGGTGACTGAAAGCATGGACATGGACGAAATGCCTGACCTGAATTGGGTTCAAGGAGGGAAGGAAAGAATGCACTCTGTTTGGAATGGCCTGCAGAAATTTGAGGCACAGCCTGAACTGGTTTTCATCCACGATTGCGCGAGGCCAGCCATTGGAAACAAATTGCTGATTCAGTTAGCAACCGCAGCACGCAAACATGGGGCTGCCTCAGCCGCGCATCGAATTGCAGACACGATCAAACGGGTCGCCGCGGAAGAAACGTATGACCAAACCCACCAGTTGGAGGATATCCAAAGAAAATACCTGTGGGGAATGGAGACTCCCCAAGTATTTCGTTATAGCGAAATCTGCAAGGGGTACAAGATTGCCATGGACAAACAAATTCAAGTGACGGACGATACGGCAGCATTGAGCTTGGCAGGCCAAAAAGTCAGCCTCGTTGAAAGTCGCCTGCCGAACCCCAAGCTGACAACCTCAAGGGATTTACCTTTTCTGGAGTTCCTGCTGATGGAGAATCCCCCATGCGAATAGGTACTGGATACGATATTCACAGACTGACCGAAGGAAGAACCCTTGTCCTTGGCGGTGTGGAGATTCCATACAAAAAGGGGTTACTGGGGCACTCGGACGCAGACGTCTTGAGTCACGCCATCGCTGACGCGATCCTGGGAGCAGCCGGCCTTCCTGACATTGGGTTCTTTTTCCCGAATTCAGATCCTGAGATTGAGGGTATTGATTCCCAAATAATCCTGCGCTGCGCCATTTCTGAAGCCCACACCAAAGGACTCTGTGTCGTCAATGTCGACAGCACCCTGATTCTTGAGGAGCCTAAAATAAGTCCTTATCTGTCAGCCATAAAGGATCAGCTTTCGGAAAGCCTGGGCATTCCGAAGTCTTCAATTGGGATCAAGGCAACCACCCACGAAGGAATTGGGGACATTGGCAAAGGCCTGGGTATCGCAGCCCAAGCGGTTTGCCTACTTGAGGAAGCCTAGCCCGATCAACTAAAGAATCGACGAATTTCCTGCGCTGCACTTTCTGGACTATCGGAAGCGTGAACAACATTCCGGGTCTTGTCCGTGCCAAGATCCCCTCGGATTGTCCCCGATGGAGCCTCCGCTGGATCAGTGGGACCAAGAAGCTCCCTCGTGCGGCTGATGACGTCCTCCCCTTCCAGAATCATAAGGAAAACCGGCCGACTGCTCATAAAATCCACCAATATGGGGAAAACATGCTCCAGTTTGCGAATATGAGCATAATGTTCCTCCAAGACATCAGAGGTAAGCTGCTCTAGTTTACAGGCGACAATGGAAAATCCCGCTTCTTCAAAGCGAGATACCACCTCACCAACACAGCGGTTTTCTATGCTGTCAGGCTTGAAGATTACCAATGTTTTTTCCATTTTAATCAATTTGGGTTTGTCCTGTAATAAAGTCGAAAGAACAGGGAAAAGCATCCAATAGGCAAGTCAGATAACAGCAAATCAGGCATGGATTGAATCCAAGGGGATTCGTACCCTTAATTTACTCCCAAAGCGGGACACCCAATCCTGCATTGCAGTCTCCAGTCCAATATCGTGACCCCGTTTTTGGGACTCTATCCATTTATGCTCCTGGATCATGTCCATGAACACAGCAGGCTTAATCGCACGTGTAAATGTCTCCCGTTGGGAGGGTGTTGTGTTTTTCAAACTGGGATTCTTGTATCTCATTGTCATTTTCATCGGTTTGTTGGCAAGATACGCAGGTGAAGGAAAAGACGCGCACGATGAAGTTTGCGCATTTTCCGATTGAAGAAGGGAATGCATCATCACTTTCCGAAGGTAGCGTTTACGGATTGTTGCATCCTGTTTAATGTATTCGGAAAACTGGGCCAGGGTCGAGGCATGTGTAACTTGATCGAGAATCCCTAAGCCCAGATTGGAGGCATCCCGTTGCATCCGAAACTCACGCATCCGTTGCTTTCCGTTTGTTTCTTTCCTTGGTTTCTTGCTGTGTCTCATTCTTGGTTAAATAATATTGTATATAAATGTATCTCTGTCGGGGTTCTTGACATTAATTTTGGGATTACCCATTTCCTGCACCCAGTTTCCCTTGGCAAAAGGACACAAGGAATTCACTGCTGTGGAAAAATACCCCTCAAGAAAAGCGTTTCAGGAAACTTCCTTAGAAATTTCCTGCTTCTGCTTAAAGGCCAACTTGTCATCCTTTACGATTACAAGGATAGGACCGTCCTCCTTGACTTCCCCAGACAGAATGGCCTCCGCCAAGTTGTTCTCTAGATAGCGTTCTATGGCACGTCTAAGAGGACGCGCACCATTTTTCTCATCCCATCCATTTTTGACTAGAAATTCCTTTGCTTCATCACTGACCTCGATCGTCTTCTGTTGCTCAGCTAAACGCTTGGAAACCTTGTCAAGCTCCAGCTCCACAATCTTTTTCATATGCTCCTGATTCAAGGGATGGAAGACCACTGTCTCACTGAGACGATTGAGGAATTCGGGCTTAAAGAACTGCTTGGCTTCCTCAAGGATCTTTTCCTTCACGTTCTCGAAATCCTTGGAGGCATCCTGCCCAAATTCGAATCCCATGGAGGTGTTTTTCTGCAGAATACTTGCACCGACATTGGAAGTCATAATCAAGATGGTGTTCCTGAAGTCGACCTTGCGGCCAAGACCGTCTGTCAGGCGACCATCCTCCAGCACCTGGAGAAGAATTTGAACAATATCCGGATGGGCTTTCTCGATTTCATCAAATAGAACAACCGCATAGGGCTTACGGCGAATTGCCTCTGTAAGCTGTCCACCTTCTTCGTAGCCAATATATCCTGGTGGGGAACCGATGAGCCGTGAGACAGCAAACTTCTCCATGTACTCGGACATATCGAGCTGGATGAGCGCATCCTGCTCCCCAAACATATTTTCAGCAAGCACCTTTGCCAAATGGGTCTTTCCCACCCCAGTAGGACCCATGAAAAGAAACGAACCAATTGGTCGCTTGGGATCCTTCAAGTCAGCACGTGAACGCTGGAGCGCCTTGGCGATGACATTCGTGGCCCGGACCTGACCAATAACCTCCTGCTGAAGATCGCTTTCCAGCTCCAGGAGCTTCGTGTTCTCCTTTTTCTCCATGCGGCTCAGGGGGATTCCCGTCCATTCGGAAACAATGTGGAGTATATCATCCTCACCAACGACAATCTTCTCCTCCTCACGATTCTTCTTCCAGTCCTCAAGAATCTCCTCCCGCTTGGCGCGAAGCTGCTTTTCGTGATCCCTGTGCTTGGCCGCCTGTTCAAAGTCCTGCTTACTGATAGCTTCGTCCTTGAGGCTGCAAATTTTGTCGATCTCGCTGGAAATATCCTCAATTTCTGGTGGTCGCTGCAGAGCTTGGATGCGAGAGCGCGCACCAGCTTCATCAAGTACATCAATCGCTTTGTCAGGAAGGAACCTTCCAGAAATATAACGGTCAGAAAGCTTGACCGAGGACCAAAGCGAATCGTCGGTGAAAGAAACCTTATGATGCTCCTCGTATTTGTGACGAATACCCTTGAGGATGAGAAAAGTGTCATCGATGGAAGGAGCGTCGACCTTCACGGATTGGAATCGCCGATCCAATGCGCTGTCTTTTTCAATG
>CAJWSN010000053.1 GCA_913046175.1 uncultured Opitutia bacterium | reverse complement strand
CAGAAGGAACCGGTGCGCCGGCGCGTGGCGCTCAAGGTCCTCAAGCCCGGCATGGTCCGCACCAGATGCCAGCGCCTCTTCAGGTTTTTCGGTAAAGACAATCACAGTAACCTGCTTTCCGCTGCCATGAGGCAGATTCAATGTACCACGCACCATATGCGTGCTCTGACGAGGATCAACAAGGAGGTTGATCGACAATTCCACAGTTTCATCAAACTTGGCTGCAGGCATCTTGTGAAGGATTTCCACCGCTTCCTTCAACGGAAAAAACCCTTTTTCGTCCCGTTGCTTTTGGGCTTCATTGTATCGCTTGCTCATTGGATGTAAAATTTAAATCAGCAAAAGAAATATTCCTCCCACTTCTAGCCTTCGACCCTGATTCCCATGTTTTTGGCTGTGCCAATAATCATAAGGGCCGCCGCTTCAGCATCGTTGGTGTTGAGGTCCTCCCACTTGGTCTTGACGATTTCGTCGATTTGCTTGCGAGTAACCGTGCCAACCTCCTCCTTGCCCGGGGTGGAAGCGCCCTTGGCCAAGCCTGCTGCCTTCTTGAGAAGAATAGGTGCCGGTGGAGACTTCGTTATGAAAGTGAAGGAACGGTCAGAATAAACAGAAATAACAACAGGCAGAATCAATCCGGCCTTATCCTGTGTCTTTGCGTTAAACTCTTTACAGAATCCAGCAATATTCACACCCTTTGCCCCCAGGGCCGGTCCAACCGGGGGTGCTGGGTTTGCCGCTCCCGCCGGGAGTTGAAGTCGAATTTCACCTGTTACCTTTTTGGCCATGGTCTCTTTTTTTATGTATTAAATTTGGGATATCAATCTTCGAGCTTCTGCACCTGCCAAAACTCCAGTTCCACCGGGGTGTAGCGACCAAAAATTGAAACGGAAACCTTTAGTTTGCCCCGTTCAAGATCGATTTCGTCTATACGACCGTTGAGGTTCATGAATGGGCCATCGTTGATCTTAACTTCCTCACCTTCCTCGAAGTTAACCTTCGGCACCTCCTTGCCCTCGGCATCCTGCACCTGCTTAAGAATCCGATTAATTTCATCTTCCTTAAGTGGATAAGCCTTTTCACCCCCGACAAAGTTGATCACTCCAGAAGCTTCCTTAACAAAGTACCAAGGCTCCTTGATGAGGACTCCATCGTCATCGTAAAGACGCATGTTTATGAATAAATACCCAGGATAAAGCTTCCGTTCACGGGTCTTTTTTTGACCGTCCTTGATCTCGGTCACAGACTCTGTCGGCATCAACACCTCAAAAATATACTCATCCATCTCCTCCTGCTTGGCATATCTTTCCAGATATTTCTTGGCCTTTCCCTCAGAATTAGAAAGTGTCTGCAATGCAAACCAGCGGGGTCCTGAAAGAGTGGAAACGGATGGAGGCATAAGTGGGGGTGCTAAATATTGAGGATACTTATCTGGAAAAGTGAAATCACTTCACTACAAGTCTAGTGAGCAGGTCCACCCACTGGTTAAGGGAGAAATCCGCAAGAAAGATATAACAGCCAAGTATTGTTGCACCAACCAGAACCACCAGGGTGGACTCCCAAAGTTCGCGGCGTCCCGGCCACGATGACTTCTTGAGTTCGCTGACGGTTTCATTCCAACGAATGCGTATGGATCTGAATGGATTTGTCATCCCTGGATTAATTAATCTGGCGGGAGAAGAGGGACTCGAACCCCCAACCTACGGTTTTGGAGACCGTTGCTCTACCAGTTGAGCTATTCTCCCCAGAGCACGAGCGGGGAAGATACAACTGGTCCCCTTTGCAGTGCTAGAGGTGGCGCGTGTCAATCTTCCTTGGTTTTGGTTCGTGCAGGTAGGTGGATAAAAAATTATAATTACTCGATGACAGAAGTGATTCGGCCGGCACCAATTGTACGACCTCCCTCACGTATTGCAAAGCGCTGGCCATCCTCCATGGCGATTGCCTTGCCAAGCTCCACTTCCACAGCTAGGTTATCACCAGGCATGACCATTTCAACTCCTTCCGGAAGATTGACGATACCGGTAACATCCGCAGTACCGAAGAAAAACTGCGGTCGGTATCCGTTAAAAAACGGGGTATGGCGACCGCCTTCATCCTTCTTGAGCACATAAATTTCCGCCTTGCCCTTGGTATGTGGCGTAATGCTGCCAGGCTTGGCGATCACATGGCCACGCTGAACGGCTTCTTTCTCTACGCCACGCAGCAAAAGCCCCACATTATCCCCTGCCCGACCCTCGTCGAGAATCTTGCGGAACATTTCAACCCCGGTGCAGATGGTCTTTTGGGTTTCACCAAGTCCAACAATTTCAATTTCATCATTGACCTTGATAATACCACGCTCAATACGACCGGTTGCAACGGTTCCACGACCAGTGATGGAGAAAACATCTTCAACAGACATCATCAAAGGTTTGTCCACATCACGAACAGGCTCTTCGATTTCCTTGTCGATGGCATCCATAAGTTGACCGATTGCCTCAATCCCCTCAGGTTTCTCATCCATTGCAGCAAGTGCAGATCCTTTAACGATGGTGATATTGTCACCATCGAACTCATACTTGCTCAACAAGTCGCGCACTTCCATCTCGACGAGCTCCAAGAGCTCTTCGTCGTCAAGAAGGTCGATCTTGTTAAGAAAAACCACTATGTTTGGCACATTGACCTGCTTGGCCAAGAGGATGTGCTCACGAGTCTGTGGCATGGGCCCATCAGATGCACTTACAACAAGAATAGCACCATCCATCTGTGCGGCACCCGTGATCATGTTCTTGACAAAGTCAGCGTGACCAGGGCAATCCACATGGGCGTAGTGCCGATTCTCCGTCTCATATTCCACGTGAGCCACGGCAATCGTAACGATTTTCGAATCGTCACGCACCGTTCCTCCCTTCGCAATTTCGGCATAACTTTTGAATTCAGCAAGGCCTTTGCCTGACTGAGTTTTCAGGATTGCCGTGGTAAGGGTGGTCTTGCCATGGTCGACATGACCAATGGTTCCCACGTTCACATGAGGTTTATTACGTTCGAATGTTGCCTTAGACATTGGAGTGGTTTTTATTTTGGTTAGAATGAAAGCATGGAGCCCAGAAGCGGATTTGAACCGCCGACCTCGTCCTTACCAAGGACGCGCTCTGCCAACTGAGCTATCTGGGCACAACCCATTTATGTTCCCCAAATTTGAGGGTGGAATTGGAAAGAAACGGAGAGAGTGGAAAATTTCGATAACCCGTCAACACCTATTTAAAAAAAAGTGCAGGAGCCCAGGCAAGAAAAGCGCGCTCAGGGTCCAACAACAATTCGGTAGTGCCCTTCAGGTAAATGCAGGCCAGGAATAAGGTCTCGAACCAAATCTCGTAGAATCTTGTCCAACTTATCCAAGCCAGTTGTGTTGGCCGAAAATGGGACACCATCCATTTTTATGGAGCTCACTGAGGCAAAGAAGACCAAGGGTTCCCATAGATAGCCTTCTTTCTCGAATTCAAGAGCTATTTCTGGAGTCCTCTCCCACCGATGACCGCTTTCTAGATGAACAAGCTCTACATGACAGCCTCTGGAAAGCTGTAACGACTTGGACCGGGGTGGGCTCTGGCCAAACCCCCGAAAGCCCAAACTGGGATCACTGAGGCTTTGAATTGTTTCCAGATTTGGCCATTGTTTCAATGAAGACTCTGTCTTCAAGCCGGTAAGGGATGTCTTGTCCAAAAGAATTTCAGCAGGATATTCCTTCAGGACCTGCTGGATCTCGTTAAGTTCATCGGAAGGAGGGCGAGCAGGAAAACCCGCCACATTAAAGTGCCCGGGAACATACAAGGGTGAAGAATCCAGAAGATCAGCCGCCTCATGCAATAATGGTACCGTGGCATTCGACAGCAGTGGAGAATAAGCAATAAAGGCACGAGGCTGAACGGCTGGTCGTTTCAAGGATGATCCCTGAAAACCGCGGAAAACCTCAAGAGCCGACAGAAATCCTGCAAGGACCAGAAGCATTGTTATTGAAACAACCAAAACAGGAAGAACAGAAGGCTTGAATTTCAGATCAGTCATGACGACTCAGACGTTGAAGCAAGGTGCAGACGACCAACCCCGGCCTTCCGAGCAAGTCCGCATATGCGAAAAAGAGTCTGCGTGCCTGTATAGCGATCCAATTTAACAAGAAGAATGGATCGACCAGATGCATGTTGCCCTGCGAATTTTTCCAGTTCCTGTTCAAAACGTGCATCTTCCAGGGAAAAAATCCTTCCCCGAAACAACAATCTTTCAGTACCTCCTGCACTGAGGACAGTTAATACAGCCATGGCAGGCAATGCATCTGTGACCATTTCCTGGCTTGCAGGAAGATCCAGGCTAATGCCTGGAGAGAAAACAAAATTAGTGGAAAGGAAAACAAAGATGCAACCAATCGCACAGAAATCCAAAAAAGCCAGAAACGGGAATAATGGCCTGGGGGATTTCCTCAAAGAAGCTAGCCCCAAAGGAATTGTCAAAGAACCAGACGGGCGAGAAAGATCATCGATTGATGCGCTTCTCATTGCTCTTCTCCTTCTGAACTCAGATGGGACCCATGCTTTTCCTGTGCAACCAGGAACTGAAGAATCTCCTGCCCGACCAATTCCATATCCAAAATAATGGCACTGACACGCCCGTTAATAAAATGATGTCCCACTAATGCCAATGCTGAAATCGCCAACCCGAAAACCGTGGTAATCAATGCCTGGCCAACATCCCCGGCAAATGCGGCGCTGTTCACATAGGGGCCTTCATCCTGAAGCCGTTGAAAAACGTTCAACGCGGCAAAGCCGGTCCCCAGTAAACCGAGAAATGGAGCCAGATTGACCACCAGGACAATCCCTCCCACCCTCCTCTCAAGAAGGGGAATCTCCGAAAGTGCCGAGTTCTGGATGCTTGAGCGTATGGCCTCACGCCCTTCATCAAAATGGAGGAGTGCAGCACGTACTACACCCGTGATTGGACCCGGACTCTCCTCACAAAGGGTCAGGGCCTCAACTAGTCGACCTTTGGAAACCAAGGCCTTCACCCCCGCGAGGAACCTGTTCTTGTCAATATGGCCGCGGTGAAGAAACAAAAATCTCTCGAAGAAGAGAATCAGTCCGACAAGACCAACAATCAGGAGGGGCCACAATAGAAGTCCCCCCGAACTGGTCATGGCTTCGAAGGCGTTGAGCATCTTGATTGAAATTTAAGATTATCGAAGATTTAAAGATTCTAGATACGAAGTTTCTCAATCCTAGCTTTGGCCAGACTCCTGCCTGGCAGATTGTTGGCCTCAATAAGGCTGTAGACACTACGTGCCTCATCCATGCGCTGGGGACGATTGCCTTCCTCAAGAAGGGCTCCAAGTTCCAGGATGGTACGGGACATCCAGTAACGACCGCTCCCTCCAAGTTGGCTCTTGGCAACTTCGGGGTCCAGCAGAAACTGGTCCAAGACTGACCCCAGCACCTCTTTGCAGGATCCCAAGTCCTCCGCTTGGCGATGCACATGCGCCAATTTGAATCCAGCCTCCACTCTGACATCCAGATACAGGTCTTCCCTGAGAAAAATTCGCTCGTAGAGATTGATGGCCATTGCAAACCGAGCCTCATCATCCCCAGCTTGCGCCATTAGACAATCCGCATTGGAAAGCAGTGCCAGATAAATATGTGGGTGAACAGGGAACCGATTGATCAGGTTGGTATAAATTTGCTGGGCATTCCCGAACTGATTGAGCTTTCGAAAAAGGTGTCCCTGATGAAGACGGGCATAAAAAAACAACTCATGCTCAGGATATTGCTTGGACAATCTTTCCAGTAGAATCAGCGCTTCCCTGAAGAAGTTCTCTGTGCCCCGTTTCTCGGCAAACTGGGCTGCCTCCATCAAGGCAATTGGTGCAAGAGGATTCTCTGGGAAATCGTCAGCCAGTTTTACACAAAGCTGCTGGGCTTTAACAAGATCATCAGACTCATAGTGGAAAGAAGCCTCAATCAAATAGGAGCGCTGGGCAAAAAGTGTACCCGAGTGCTCACCACGCAAAAGTTCCAAAAATGGATGGGCCTCCTCGTGTTTCCCCTGTGCCAGGAATGCCTGCGCCAGCAACAACAAACTGCTTGCCTGCAAGGTCTCCAGTTCACGGGCACCAAGCTGGTCTTCGGGTAGTCCCTTCAGAACCTCAAGCAGGCTCCCAGCAAGCCCCGCCGATTCAGAAGGTTGATTAACCTCAAGAGCCAGATGTGCCTCGAGCCAACGCAAGCGAAAGACTAGATTTGCAGGAAGACCACGGTTGGGGCTCCCTGTGCCATCACGAATCAAATCACGAACACGTGAAAAGGCTTCCTCAACACGACGCGCGCCCTTCATGCGAGTGATAAGGTTCCACTCTGCCCTCCAGCGAAATTCAGACAAGCTCTTGGCCTGAGGCTTAAGGCGGTCAAGCACTTCCTTGGCCGACTCCAGTTTCCCATCAAGAAGGAGAGACTGAATGTGCTGGAATGTCAGGATGCTCGTATCAAAACCATCAGTTGCCTCATTTATGGCCCCATCGTAAAGGGTCGCAGAATTTTCGTAGTCCCCGGCAAGAAAGAAACAATCAGCCAGCAGGACGCCCAAGGAAAACCGTTCCTTCTGGGAAGTTGACTTCTCCCGCAAACGGGAGAGAAAAGTAGCCGCTGTCCTGTACTGGGGCGGTTGACTTGAGAGGGAAATGCTGGCCAGCAATCTCAAAGCCTCTGAAATATTCTCCGCTTGCGGAAATCCCTTGAGATAGGCATTTGCAGACTCCCGGGCAACGTCTATTTCATTTTCATCGAAGGCAGCTTGGGCAATCAGGAACAACAGCTCTCCTTTCAACAGGTGGTCAGGGTTGGTCTCCAGCAGATCGCCCAAGAAAGAAATCCATTGTTCCCGGGCGACAGGACTCGTAGGCCAGGAACCCACAAGTAGGTTCAACCCCAACAACATGGGCTCTCTCTCCCGTCCACTCTGTAAAAGTTCCTGCAGGGCCAACAATCCCCGTCCCGCACCCTTGCCGGACAAAAGTCCAACCAGAAGAAGAAGATGCTCCCGCTCCTTAACCTCAGATTCCGAAAGTAGGGCCAAATGCTCTTCCAGCACCTTCAACGCGGCATCCGTCTGTCCAAGCTTATGCAATGCCATGGCATATTCCTGGGCAAACTGTACCCCCGCTCGCTGTCCACGGAAGGCCAGCGTTTTCTTTTTTAATTCCTCGAGGAGGACAGGCTTAACCGGACCCGTCAAAATACGGCGCTGATAAATACCCAGCTCCATTTGGGCTCGTTGCGCGGGAGAAACAGCCAGATCCAAGGCCTTTTGCATAAATTGCAATCCAGACTCAATTTCACCGGTTTCCCATTTCAAGATACCTTGAACATAAAACAGCCAGGTACCATCCCCCGTGGTCAACCATTCAGGGTCAAGCTCATCCAGCAAAACTCCGGCTGCCTCAAACTTTCCGAGTCCTAATTCCAACATCGCCCTCCGCAATTTCCATGCAGCGGAATCTGGAATCCCTCCCTTGTCCAATTCATTTTTTGCCACCGTCAATTGACCTGTTGCAAGGAGGCAGGAAACCCATTTCAAGCGCAGTCCGTTTCGGCGGGCATCCTCCTGCGGCAATGCATCAAGCACCTTGGCAAAGGAACTTTCTGCAAGGCTGGGAAGGCCTGTTTCCAGTGCAGTCTCACCCAAGGATATGCGCTGTTCAATACGGGCGCGCGCAAGAATAATGTCCCTAGTCGTTAACTCCGACAAGGGCACCCGGGCCCAAAGCCCCGAGCCGATGAGATCAACCAGGGCAAAGACCATGCCAAAATTGAAAAGACTTCTCATCGTATTCTGCGCAATAAACCGGCCAGCACTTTCCCAGGCCCCAATTCCAGGAATTCAGTTTCTCCCCGATTCAGGATGTATTGGATACTCTCAACCCAACGCACCGGGCTGAAAATTTGCGCGACCAGAATTTCCCTTGCGTGTTCGATGTTGTAAGGTCGGGCCTCAAAATTGGAGATTACAGGAAATGCCGGCTCTGAAAAATGAAAGTCAGCCAAAAAAGAGTCAAAATCCCCAGCCGCATCCTTCATGTAACGGGAATGAAAGGCTCCGCTGACCTTGAGTTGTATGAATCTTGCTGCCCCTGCCTCCAGAAAAATCTTTTCAGCTTCTGGAAAATCATCCACCGCTCCAGAAAGAATGATCTGCTCCGGCGTATTGAGATTGGCAATATCAATCCCGGACAGGCCCGCCTCTGCAAGAACCTTTTCGACGGATTCAAGATTCATGCCGATAACTGCAGCCATGGCGCCGCCTTGTTGTTTGTGCATCAATTCCCCTCGTTTTTGAACCATCCGCAATCCCATTGAGAAGCTGATGCTTCCAGCAGCATAAAGAGCGGCATACTCCCCAACGGAATGCCCTGCAGCAAAGGACGCAACCTTTCCGGTTTCTTCCCGCCATTGCTCAAACATAAGGCAGGAAACCACAAAAAGTGCCGGTTGTGTAAAGCAGGTCTTGTTTAAACGTTCCCCCTCCTCCGTGCATAATTCCTCAAGCGGGAAGCCGAGAATCTTATCTGCTTCCCTCATTTTTTCAGGGAATCTATCAAAAAGGTCAGCACCCATGCCCACTTGCTGTGAACCCTGCC
>CAJWSN010000052.1 GCA_913046175.1 uncultured Opitutia bacterium | reverse complement strand
CCTGCAGCCAGGCAACGGATGGCGCGGAGGCACCCGGCCAGTAGAGGCCGGCACGGATCAAGGGCACAGCCGACGGCGGCAGATCCTCGCCGGAAACGATCGCCTCGCAGGCATCGATGAAGCTCGCGAAATTCCGCGCGCCGCCCTCGGACAAATATGAGAATAGCTGCGAACGCGCCGCCTCGTCGAGCGTTGAGTAGTTGGCAAGTTCCGGGTCGGGCCGGTCGTCGCCGGGAAGCACCGCGATCTTCGCGCCTGAGGCGACTGCCGCCGCGTGAAAGGCTTCGAGCGCATAGGCGAAATAGCTCGCCCCACCCAAAGCCCGCACGACAATCAGCTTCGCTTTCGAAACGCTCTTCGCCGCGTAGGTATCGATGGAAAGCGGATGCTTGAGCTGCATCAGATTGGCAAGCCGCCAGCGGCTAGCCGTGCCCTTGGCGCAGGCGCCCGCGAGTGCTGCAAGCTCGGTATCAGCCGCGCTCAGGAACAGCACATCGCCGGTCGACTGCCCGAGGTCGATCGCCTCGCCATCGTCCGACAGGCTACCCTTTTGCGCGGTCAGAAGATGCATGGTTTAGCCGATGAGCCCCGCGATTTCGGCGCGGATCGCCTGTTGGTCGATATCGTGCAGGCCGATGACGACCAGACGCGTGCCGCGTGCCTCGCCCGCATTCCACGGACGATCGAAATAGGTGTCGACACGAGCGCCAACTGCCTGGATGACGACAGTGACGGTGATGGCCTGACCGACGCCCAGGAGCAACATATACATGGCACCAACCCAGCAGAGTCCGACAGTGATAATGACGGTGTGAGTGACAGCGTGGAACTCGCGGAAGGGACCGACCCGAATGATGCAGACAGTGACGGCGACGGCTTTACCGACGGTGAGGAGCTTGCCTCGCTGACCAGCCCGCTGGACAAGGCGGAGGTGCCTGTTGGTGAAGGCGAGAGCCAGCCAGCATTGGTTGCAGACAGTACCAACGACAGTGACGGGGATGGCCTGACTGACGGCGAAGAGCAACATCTTTACGGAACCAATCCATCAAAGGGAGACAGTGACGGGGATGGTGTGGGCGACAACATGGAACTGTCGCTCGGAACCGACCCCAATGATGGGGACACTGACGGCGATGGCTTTACTGACGGTGAGGAAGTTGCAGGGATGATTAGCCCGCTTGACAAGGAGGAAGTGCCCGTGGGTGAAGGAGAAACCTTGCCTGGCTTGATTGCTGACACCAGTGGGGATCAGGATGGGGACGGCCTGCGCAATGCCGCAGAAATCAATATTTATGGCACAAACCCGGAGAAGGCGGATACGGATGACGATGGACTTGGAGACAAGGAAGAGCTTGCACTTAAAACTGATCCCACGGTTGCCGACTGTGACCAGGATGGATTCCTGGATGGGATTGAGATCGCTGGTGGAACCAACCCGCTTGACACAGAAGAAGTACCGGTGGGCGAAGGTGTAACGACCCCCGGCCTAATTGCAGACAGTACCAACGATAGTGACGATGACGGCCTTACAGATGCGCAGGAGCAGCACATTTACGGAACGAACCCCTCAAGGGCTGACAGTGATGCGGATGGCGTGGATGACAGAGCTGAACTGAGCTTGGGAACCGACCCCAATGATCCTGACTCAGATGGCGATGGCTTCAGCGATGGGGAAGAAGTTGCCGGGATGACGAATCCACTGGACAAGGAGGAAGTGCCGGTGAGTGAAGCTGAAACCGCCCCTGGCCTGGTGGCGGACAGCACCAATGACTCCGACGGTGACGGCCTGACAGATGCAGAGGAATTACATTTGCATGGCCTGGATCCCCATGTGGCTGATATGGACAAGGACGGGTTGCTGGATGGGCAGGAACTCAAGCTCGGGTTGGATCCACAAAACCCGGACCAGGATGAGGATGGGTTCCTTGACGGGGAAGAGATTCAGGCAGAAACCAACCCAACGGATTCAAGTGAACGCCCTGTGGGAGCCGGTGAAACTCTTCCGGGACTTTTTGCAGACACGACGGATGATGCAGATGAGGACTTGCTCTCCAATGCAGTTGAGAAGCATTTGCACGGCACGGACCCTGACAATGCTGATACAGATGGCGATCGCTTGATTGACGGCGAAGAAGTGGCATTGGGTACGGACCCGACCGAGCCTGACACAGATCAGGATGGCAGTCTGGATGGAGACGAGCATCAATTTGGAGCGGATCCACTGGATTCACAGAACCGTCTCGTTTCCATTTCCGGTGACCTGCTCTACGACGGCAAGCAGCAAGGTCCAATCCATCTACTCGTCGAAGAACCTGAGGCAAAAGACAATGCCCCACAAGTTTGGGCAATCCTCAAAACGTCGGGATCCTATACCCTAAACAATCTTTTAATCAACCACACCTACAACGTGTGGGCATTTATGGACTTGAATGAAGATGGACTTTATCAAGAGGAAGAACCCCATGGTGAATTATTCCAGAAGCCGGCTACGCTCTTGGACGACCTCCATGAAATAGATTTTGTTGTCGAGGATGCCAACAACGCGCCGGAGGATATCATCCTGGACAACGTGGTTGTTGCAGAAAACTCACCCGCGGGGACTTCTGTCGGAACCCTGCAGGCAATAGACCCTGACCCTGAGGATGCTTTCAGGTTTACTTTTGCCCAGGCTGCTTTGGGTCCCGATCATGAGGAGCAGGCGAATGACAACGATCTTTTCTCGATTGAGGGCGATCAACTCAAGACCACGGCAATACTGGACTTCGAGGAGCAGTCGGAACTCATTGTCTGTATTCAGGTGACTGATCTTTTTGGTGAAAGCCATGTCAAGGTTTTCAACATCCGTGTTGTCAACCAGTTCCTGCCGGTCCTGACAACCCATGAAATCAAGGATACAGGCGAAGAAGTCTTTGTTGTAGGTGGCCGAATTCTGTCTACAGGCGGATCTTCAATCTTGAGAAAAGGTGTTCTCCTTGGTGGCAACCCAGGTCTTGGCCTCGACAATCCGGATGTTCAATTGGTCGTTTCCTCCACCGAGGCCGAAGAAGGCTCCATTCAGGAAACCTTGGACAGCCTGAAGCCCGGGCGTGTCTATTACTACCGCACATTTGCAGAAAACAGTGAAGGGACAGCCTATGGAGCTGAACGTAAATTCAAGATGCCCGAACAACTCTACACCGGATTCTGGGCACTTGCAGAAAAAGTTTCCGAGGAATGGTATTTCATGGATGGCTTTGGTTTCTTCTATCGAACAAGCTCTCCCTGGACCTACCATATGGACCTTGGCTGGATTTACATAATGGAGGATGAGACCGACAACGGGATTTGGAGCTGGATGCCGGACTTGGGATGGTGGTGGTCACGCATCGACTTCTTCCCCTACTTGTGGCGTGTTGAGGACGAGGCTTGGATTTACTTCATCAAGGTCCTTGATGACTCTCGCGTCTACTACAACACCAGTGAGGAAAAACTGGAGTTTCACCCCATTGAATCGAACTGACCTGACGCCATGGACTTCCGCCGACAATTCCCACGCTTGATTTTCCTGCTGATCTTTCCGGTCTTTTTTGGACCGCTTTCAGCACAGGACAAACCTGCCGGGGCTGCCGATGCTGGTGGCAAGGGAGCCATCATAATCGTGTCTATTGAGGGTGACGTGAAAATCAAGAAGGTCGGCAAGGACGAATTCCTCCCAAAGGAGGCAGTGGCTGCCGGCAAATCGATCTTTGACGGACATACTATTATCACCGGTCCAGCCTCCAAGGCAATGCTGCTCCTCTCTAATGGCAGCGTTACCACCGTCGATGAAAAAAGCGAGCTGACCATCGCGGAATTCACCCAGAAGAAATTTGAGAAGACGGATACCAAGGTTTCTGAGCTTGAGGCGGAGCCCAGTAATTCCCAAACCAAGCTCAAGCTTGGCTATGGGGACTTGATCTTTAATGTCAAGAAGTTGAACAAAGGATCCTCTTTTGACATCCAGTCACCTGTTGGAAGCGCAGGAATACGCGGAACGGATGGTCAACTTTCCGTTCAGGTGGACCCGAACACCGGCGGTTTTTCCGGTGGAGTGAACATGCTTTCTGGCAGCGTTGCCTTTACAGACCCTTCCGGTAACTCGGTCCCGGTGCCTGCTGGTCAAAGCACTGCGGTCCAGGCCACTTCCACAGGTGAGCAGGTCGGGGCGACTGAGCAGGCACCTGTTCCTGCAGAGGTGACCCAGGAAATTCAGGCCACCACCCAGGAGGCTGAGACCCAGACCGCAGAAATCACGGTTTCCGAGGTTTCCACAGCTGTGCAGGAAGTTGAGCAGAAGGCCGAGGAGGAAGCCAAGGCTGTCGAGGAGGAACCCAAGGAGGAAAAGAAGGAAGAAGAAGAAAAGAAGGAGGAGGAAAAGAAGGAGGAGGAAATGAAGGAGGAGGAGAAAAAGGAAGAGGAACCCACGGAGGAACCCAAGGAGGAGCCCAAGGAGGAGCCCAAAGAGGAGCCCAAAGAGGAGCCCACGGAGGAACCGGCACCGACGGAGGAACCCAAGGAGGAACCGGCACCGACGGAGGAGCCCGCACCGACGGAGGAGCCCGCTCCAGCGCCCAAGGAGGAGCCCGCTCCGGCGCCCACGGAGGAACCCGCTCCAGCGCCTGAACCCGCCCCAGCGCCCGAGCCTGCCCCAGCGCCCGAGCCCGCCCCAGCTGCTCCTGTCGTCGAAACAGCCAGCATCATCGAGCAGTCCCTTGAGAACAATGAAACGGTCATCCTTATTCAGGAAACCGGGGAAATAGAAGAGATAGATTCAAGAATGGCCAAAGCGATCCTTTCACTCGGTCTGGACACAGAGCAGAAACAGAAACTTCAGGATTACGATGAAGAGTTGCAGAAAAAACTGGTGGATGAGTCCCCTGAATCAGCAAAGGTCATCATCAACCTTGAATTGGAGGGGAAGACGCTCGATCAGTTTTACGGCTACAGCCAGGAAGTCCGCAAAGCCCTGATCGTGGATGCGGAGGCTGTTCAGGTAAGGAAAATCCTGCATCACAGTCTCAGCAATGTGCAAATGGCAGAGGTCCTGGTGTTTAAGCCAGCAACACGGGAAATTCTGGTGGAGGAGCCAACAGAGCGTTTGCAGGCAATCCTGACCTATGCTTTTCAGGATCAGGAGATCAAGAATTTGCTGCAGTATGGTGAAGAAATGCGCCAGTCCCTGGTGGACACGAAGGATGTTTCCCTTGTGAAGTCCCTCTTGAGTCTTGAACTGGATGAAGAGGAACTGGTTACCATTCTTCCCGGCATTACCCGTAACGTGGAGGAAGAGATTGACTTGCCAGAGTCTGATGGAATTTCCCTCCTCATCAACGAGAAGGGTGATGAACTTGTGGAGGAGGAAGTTGTTTCCGCAACGATTGTGGCCCTACTGGATGAAAGCACTGCGAACGGAAACCCGGGACTTGTGCCTGACCTTTATGAACTTGGCGGGGGATCCATAGATGATTCCCTTCTTAGGGACGGGGTCCTGGGCAATCGCCTCCTTACAGATGTGCTGCTCAAGGATGCCTTGGATGCGGACCGCATGTTTGAAATCGATGTCCTGTCTGAAAATTACTTCTACCGCGAGGTGGGGCTTCTCTTGGAGGAGTGGCTGGAATTGGATACCACCATTAATGACATTGCCTTTGCCGCCCAAGCTCTGGCGGGCCGGGAGGTGATCATCCCGCCGGGGATTGTGGACATTGGCGATTATTTTGCCAACGCAAGGGAGAAGCTATTCATAACGGCTGCCGGCAACATGGAAATTTCCGGGGAAGTGATTTTTGCGGGTCTGGATGGTGCTGAGGATGCAATGGAGGCGCGACTGGGTTTGTTGACCGCAGGAAGCTTTCTACTCCAGGAAGGTGCGTCCATCCAGTTTGATGGTGGTGGTTTGGCGCTTAGCTCCAAGCAAACGAGTGAGTTTGTAAATGTAAGCATGCAGGCCGGTGGCGACTTGAATGTGTCCAGCCTGGAAAGCCTGGTCTTCGAGGACAGCGAATTGCGTGTCAGGGCCGGGGACAGTATCCACCTTTCAGCATTCAACGAGCTGTCCGTCAACGGCCTGCGTTTCTCGGACAACATTCGTGAAATATATATGCAGGCGATTACCATTGATCTCCGAAACATATATTTTCCAGGTGGTTCCAGTGTGACCCTGCAAAGTCAGTTTGGTGGTATTGACGGCATATACCCCACTTTTCCCACCGGAGACCCGAACAACGTGTTTGGTAATCGTCAACTGGGACGAGTAAACTTTATCAAGAATGTCGGCTATGACCAGACAACGATCAATGACCGGCAGACATTTGACCAGTTCAAGGACCGGATTCGCATTATACCCTTGCAGTAATGGGGAAATGAACGTCAGGTTTTGTGCCATCGGGCCTGTCTGGTCTTTTTGCCTTTTGGCTGTTCTTCCGTTTGTTGCCTTGGGCGCAGTTGTTTCCCCTCGTTTTATCATCAGCCAACAGGACGGGGATCATTTCCTGCGGGGGGTTCCCGGGTTGAGCACCCTTGGGAATGGTCAGTCCCTGCCTTTGGGCGCATCTGTTTTTGTACGCAAGGATGCACGACTGGAGGTTGCTGCTGCATCTGGAGAACTGCTGCGTTTTGGCCAGATGACAAACTTTGTCCTGAAGAAACCACGGGAACTGTATCTCTGGAAGGGTGCTGCCCTGCTTTCCCTCCCCGGCAAGGACCCCGTTTTTGCCATCCAATCTCCCCTTGCCTCGATGAAGGTGGCTGGTCCCGGTGCCCTCATGATGGGGGTTACTGAAAGCGGCGGATTCAAGGTCATTGGACTGCACGGTCAGGTTGAGCTGCTAATTTCCAAGTTGGCAACGCAAACCATCCGGCCCGGTGAGTTGCTTTTTATCTATACCGGGAGCCGGGATTTCAGTCGCAAGGTGAACATCGAGCTGTCCACCTTGATGCAGACTGCCACCTTGATTCGGGACTTTGAGAAACCCCTTCCCTTCCTGGCAGACATTGTGACCAGTTCCAAGCGACAAAACCGCAGGATCAAAAATCGATTTCGTGTCCTCGTCGGTGATGCAAAAACCGACAAGGAATTCCAGCTTATGATTATCGATGAAGAAAAGAAGGAATGAGGTGCATTCCCTTTTCCCGTGATCAGGCTTGACGAAACAGGCGCAAGTTGGGCCGACCCCGACCCGACTTTCCCAATTGCCGCATTTCATTCCATCCAGAAAACTGAAGGTTTAGTTCAGCCGGCATTTCAAGAATGACCAGTCCATCCCTGGCAATCCATCGGGACAACAATGCGAAAAGGCGCGAGGAAATTTTTTCCAGGTCCCGGTAGGGTGGATCTGCAAAGATTATGCCAAATTGCTTTTCCCTCGCAGGCCTCCATTTCAAGACATCCGCGAGGAACGCCTCACATGGCGTTTTGCAGGCCCCCATCGCCTTCGACACGTTTTCCATGTTCATCCGAAGGCATTTCATGGCACGTCGATCCTTTTCTACAAAGATTCCTCCGGAGGCTCCCCGGCTCAAGGCTTCAAGGCCGTAGGCTCCCGTGCCTGCAAAGAGATCTAGAAAAGTCTGTCCTTTTACGGTTTCCCCAAGGCTGGAGAAAAGACTTTCCCGCAATGCATCTGCACTTGGGCGAATGAAGCCTCCTGTCGGGGATTTCAATGTCAGGCTGCGTGCAATACCTCCGGTAATTCGCATGGTTTTTCAAGGGGTGCCTCATCTTTTCGGTTGCCCCCGCATCCCTATTTAGGAATGAAATGGGGAAGCATGCCAAGGTTTCATTGCTTCCATCCTGAAAACATTTCCGACCAGGCTGGTGAGTTGTCGCTGGTCCCGGAGGAGAGTCATCATTTGGTGCGTGTGCTTCGGGCCAGTGGCGGGGATGAGGTTTGCCTGCTGAATGGAGATGGAATTCTTGCCGAGGGCGTGCTGATTTCTGCGAACCCTTGTTCAGCCTTGGTCCGGGTTAGCCAAGTCCTGAAGCGGCGGCCTGAGTTTCCCCGCCTGAAACTGGCTGTGGGAATGCCAAAAGGCAGGACAGTTGACAAGGTGGTCAGGCAGGCCACGGAGCTGGGTGTGTCTGAGATTTGTTTCTTCAAATGTGAACGATCAGAGGTTCCCAAGAAGCTGCTGCAGTCAACCGAGAAACTAAACAAATGGAAGCGGATTGCGATTGAAGCCTGCAAGCAGTCGCAAAATCCCTTTTTGCCCAAGTTACATGTTGGCGGAACCCTTTTTGAATGGTTGGAGAGCCTTGACTTGAGCAATGTTCATTTCATTGGTCATCCTCAAAGCAAAGTCGGTGTCCCTGGGTTTAGAGAACTTTCGAAGGGGCAGGAAACGGTTTGGCTCCTTGTCGGCCCTGAGGGTGGGTTTACGGATCGTGAATTGGAGTCAGTTCTGAATCACGACGGCTTTCAAGCAGTGAACCTCGGAACCACCATCCTGCGCGTGGAGACAGCATGTGTCACCATGATTGCCATGGCGCGGGTTTTGTTTAGGTCCGGTTAGCCTTTCCGGTCAGTTTTTGACCTTGGTTCCACCGGTTGGAGATGTTCCACCGGTTGGAGATGTTCCACCGGTTGTGGAGGTTCCACCGGTAGTGGAGACACCGCCGGTAGCTGAGACAGGGGTTGGGGGTATT
>CAJWSN010000051.1 GCA_913046175.1 uncultured Opitutia bacterium | reverse complement strand
TCCTCTAGCACCCACACCGTTGGTACCCGAAAGGGTTATGCCTGGTACGATGTTTTTTCTCTTGGTAGGTGAATTCCTGGACAATTATGTCCTCCGCAGTTTTATCTAGTTCATCAATCATAAAACTAAGACATTTGTAATATCCTTCAGAGCTGGGGTTTCTGGGGCCAAATGGCGCAGGAAAGAGCACAACCATGCGAATTCTCTGCGGACTCGTGAGGGCAACCTCAGGATATGCCACGGTGGGCGGTGTTTCAGTGGTGGAAAAACCGGACGCCGTGAAACGAATTGTCGGTTTCATGCCCGAAAAAAACCCCTTGCCTGATGAATTGCGTGTCATCGAGTACCTCCGTTTTCGTGCCAAGTTGAAGGGCATCGGACCACGTGGCGTATCCAACCGCGTTGAGGAGGTAATGGAGTTGTGTGACCTGCATCGCAAGGCCCGAAGGCAGATAATAGGATCCTTGTCCAAGGGGTTCAGGCAGCGGGTGGGTATTGCAGATGCCCTCCTTACTCAGCCGGAGGTGGTGATCATGGATGAACCAACGATAGGCCTGGATCCACATCAGACCAAAATCATACGTGACCTGATCAACCACCGGCGAGGGCAAACAACCTTTGTTCTCTGGAGCCATATCCTTCCTGAAGTTGAACTCTGCTGTGACCGAATCATGATTATCAATCAAGGATACATCGTGGCCAAAGGCACATCCACCTCCTTGAGGCAGGAGTACATTCCGGCCAACGTTTTTCGGGTCAAGATAAAGGGGGCAACGCAAGAATTAACAGAGGTGATGCGCAAAATGGATTCCGGGATGAAAATTTCCCAGCTTGTCGAAAAGGATACAAACGGCTTTCACGAAATATCCCTCAAGACCGAGAACCATGCCATCACCGGGGAACAGATTCTGGCAGAAATCCAGAAACACGGGAAGTGGCTCATCCGCGAAATTTTACAGGTGGAGGCCTCCCTGGAGGAAATATTCCTCGCTGCAACCAAACGTAGCTGGGAACAAACCCTGAGTAGAAAACCCCGGGAAACACCTCCGGAAAATGGGTCTGCCAAAGGAATTGAGGCGGCAGTCAACGACCAGAAGGAAAACAAGGCGTGACAATCTCATTGGTTAGATTTTCAGGATCCCAACAAAGACTGCCATGCGCGTTCAGAGGCTTTCACCGTTGCATATGGCAAACTAGCAATTATTTCGCTTCATACCGGGAGGGGGTTAAGAAAGCATGAGAAGTTTTAGAGCCATCCTGCGACAGGAAATTTTCGTGCTCCTCATCAGCCCGGCAACTTATGTGGCCGGCTTTCTGTTCCTGTTGCTGATGTGGATGGTTTTCTGGCAGGTCCTCAAGGAAATGCCCAGCGATGACCTTCCGGTTTCCTCCTTCTTCCAGATGTTCTGGTTGCCGGTGCTTTTTATGGTGCCCCTCCTAACGATGCGGAGCATTGCTGAGGAACGACGCCTTGGCACCCTGGAAAGCATTTTGACCACGCCAACAACCCCCCTGGCCATCGTTGCAGGAAAATTTGCCGCAGCCTACATTTTGTTTCTCATTTTCTGGTTGTTGTCGCTTGGTTATCCTATCCTTGCCGCCCTGCAGGTTCCTGAAGGAAGCGCAACTTTTTCATTTATGGAACTGTCTCCACTTATCGGTGGCTTTATGTTTGTTGCAGTCAGTGGCACCACCTATGTTGCGGCGGGCATTTTTGCCAGCAGCCTGACACGCAGCCAATTGGTGGCCGCAATGCTGTGTTTTGCTGTTCTTTTCATCGTGATCCTCGGAGAACAGATTCTTTTTACATACTCGGGCCTGCCCGAGACAATGCCGGAGAGATGGCAGCCGCTTGTGGAATATGTAAGAACATTTAGGCAATTGGAGGACTTCAGCCGGGGTATCCTGGATACCCGCCCGTTTGTCCTCTATTTTTCGAATGCCATCGTGCTCCTGGGGCTTGCAGTGGTAATCGTGGAACGGAAGGCTACACGATGAGCACTGAACAGGGGGATTTTCGTAAAATTCGCCGTCTGGAATCCTCCAACGCCTTTTTACAGGTGCTTCTTCTCCTGGCAATTTTGCTTGGAATGAACTACCTCGCTGCTCGATTTTATACACGCACTGACCTCACTCGGTCCAATGAACATTCCCTCTCCCTGGAAACCCGGGCCTACATCGAGAAAATAGACCCGGAAAATCCTGTCCGCATCATCGTGACACTTTTGGCAAAGCCCAATGACACCGATGAGGAAATCCAAACCCGACTGGAGGTGGAGAAAATTCTTAGGGAATATGCATATCACGGGAATCGACAAGGCACAGCAAGGATCATCGTGGAGTACGTGGATGTGTTCAGGCAACGTGAGCGTGCTCGAGAGCTGGCCATGGAATATAATATCCAACAAGGCGACAGCATCCTAATAACAAGCGGTGAGCGCAAACGCCTGATACCGGCATCCCACTTGCGAGCCCTTCAGGAGAGATCTGGTGTGCTTGTTGGCTTTCGAGGAGAAGAACTGTTCACCTCTGCGATTCTCCACGTGACCCGCAAGGAAAAGGACAAGGTATATATTCTGGATGGACACGGAGAGTTGCTCCTCGACTCAGCTGACCCCGAACGGGGCATGACAGAAGCCAGCGCATTCCTAATGAAGCGCAACATTGAACTAGAGCCACTCAACCTCCTCCTGGCGCGAAAGGTCCCTGCTGACGCAAGGCTGGTCATCATTGCATCCCCTCAATCGGAGTTTTCTGAGAACGAGGTGATCCTGCTGAAGGACTATCTGCGAAAAAGAAATGGACGGGTCCTTGTTTGCCTGGACCCTTATTTCAAGCATGGGCTGGAGGACCTGTTCCGGGACTGGGGCATCGATGTTCAAGACAAGCTTGTCATGGAACCCTCCGCAGACAGACAGGCGGCACAGAGCGGAGCCACTTTGATCCGGGAATTTGCCAACCACCAAATCACAAGAACAATTGGGGCAAGCCATATTCCTGTGCTGATGGGTGCCTGTCGACCCGTTCAAGCTGACCTTGGCGCGCCCCTGGATGAAAGTCTGCGCGTTACCTCAATCTTAAGGACCAAGGAACAAAGCTGGGCGGAAACAGACTACCGAAAATTGGAGAAGAGTCTGCCTGGGCCAAGGGATATTCCAGGCCCAATCAGCATTGCCGCTGTTGCAGAAAGGCAAATTGGGCAACAAGGGATCAACATTGCAGGAGGAAGACTTACCGTGTTTGGAGACAGCAACTGGATTTCCAACGCTTGGTTTAATCGAAGAGGCAACCGGGAACTCCTGCACAACTCCGTTTTTTGGAACCTCGACCGTTACACTTCACTCAATATCCCGCCCCGACCCCTGAAGGAATATGAACTGACACTGGACGCGGAAGAATTCAGCAGTCTGCGTGGCAGACTGCTGCTGTTGCCTCTTGGAATCCTTGTGCTTGGTGGAATCTGCATTTGGTCCCGACGACATTGACAGTAATATTGAACCCGATATTTGATTGTAAAGTCCAAGACTGATAGCCATGCGATATCGCGTTACTTTGTTCCTGCTCGTTTCCTGCGCGATTCTGTTCGCCCTGATCATATACCTTGAAAAGAAGAACTCCCGTATAAATGCAGGGAATGCTGAAAATATCGGGCTCTTCAGGCCAGAAATCCTTGCCGTAGACCGCCTGGAGCTTAGGGGGCCGGCACTAAAAGAAGGCCAGGAAAGAGTGGTGGTTAAAAAGGCCGATGGTCAATGGCAGATCAAAAAGCCCATGGTTTGGCCGGCCAACTTCTTTTTCGTGAACCAGATTCTCAATCAGGTTCAATTTCTGCCCCGGGATTATAGTTTTACTGTAGATAGCATCCTTAAGGCAGGCAAATCCCTCGAGGACTATGGCCTGGAGGTTCCACGACTGGAATTAACCCTCGGTTGGGGTGAGGACCGTCAAATTGTTGCCTTCGGTGAAGTCGCAGAAATGGGCGGTAAAATCTTTATGCTCGGACCTTCCAGAAGGAATATCTATGCAGTCAGCAAACAACTGGGAGAAACCCTGCTGCAAGATCTCGCGTTTTGGCAAAGCCAGGAGGTCTTCACCATTCCAGTGATTGAAGTGGATTCGTTCAGCCTGCAGATCAATGACTCCGGAAACCTGACCAACATTCGTCTAGAGAAAACCGCGCAGGAATGGAACCTTGAGGCTCCAATCAAGGCACGGGCAGACACAACCCTTGTCAATAACAGCATAAACAGACTTCAGGGGGTGAAGGTCCTAAGTTTCCTGGATGGAAAGGATAAAAAGGAGGCGGAGGAGGCGCTCCTCAAGCCCATCATCCGGATTACCCTCCATGGCTCCAGTTATGGGCAGACCCTTGAGTTGGGCCAGCCGCTGGAGCAGGATAAACCTTATTTTTATGCCCGGCTGGATGCCTACCAGACCTCCTTTTTCACGGTGTCATCGGAGTCCTTTCTGAATCTGAGGAATGCTCAAACTTATTTTCGACAAAAACGTTTCCTTACATTCAAGGCGACAAGCATCTCCGGTATTCAGGTCAAAAATAATGACCGCACGGCTCATCTTCAAAAGCTTGAGGGCGGAGACTGGCAGGTTCAGAAGGTGGGCGAGGCCCATTGGCTCCCCGCTGAGAATCCGATCGTGGATCAACTCTTGAATCTCTTGTCCAGCCTGAAGGCCATTAGTTTTCCACATGATGCCCCTTCCCTGGAGGATCTTAACCGATTGGGGCTTGAGTCACCCCTGCAGACCATCACCCTGAAGAGTGGTGAGGACAAGGAACCGATCATTCTCCATGTGGGACAAGCTGAAAAAGAACAAGCCCTCTATGTTAAACTGGCGACTGTTCCCTTTGTATACGAGGTTGACCCCCGGTTAGCCGGTCAGATTCACGCCCACCCCCTCCACTTTCGAAACCGAACAATCTTCACAGCCAACCCCGTGCCCAAAGAGGCCATGGTCAGGGATGTAAAGCTATCCAGCCTTCCAGCAAAAACCATTCTCCTTGAACATTCTTGGGCCGAAAACAAAGAATCCCCTTCGCCCGCCCCGGAGACACCTGCCCCTATCCAGAAACAAGACCCGGATGAGAAGGAAATTTTAAAGGCCAGGGAGACGTTGCTCCTTGAACTGGGTAACCATGTCCGGGATTTGCGTGCAAAGGATTTCATGGAACAAGGTTTTCAGGATAAGTTCTTTGAGGGGCCCGATGGACAGATGGCATGGCGATACCTTCTTGAGGCAACCTATTTGCTCCCTGAGGGAAATGAACCTGCGGAGATGAAAATGGCCCTCCTGCTCACCGAGCGCATCGCAGGAAACCAACAAGGTGCTGGAAATGCAGCAAACGGGACGGCATTCACCCTTAGACAGGAGACAATTGACCTGTTACAGCGAACCACCCCCCAAAAAAAACTCCCGGAGGATTACCGCCCGCCACCCAAAGATGAGTCCTCCTTAAAGTCGGAGCAAAAACCTCCCACAAACAGCCCCACCCCGCCCTCATCGGACTAAGCCACAACCTGCCATACCCAGGAGTTCACTGCTTTGCTTGGCTTAAAAGTATTAAAACATGCCACAAGGTCACGGTTCATTGTCCTGAGCCTGAACCTGATATTGGTATTGATGTTAATTTCCCAGGGAGTCTATCTGTTCGTTCAATTCAATCCATGGATTATTGAGGACTGGTTGGAGGAAGGTCTGCACAGGGAAGCCGGGAGACAGGGATTTGATTTCAGCCTGGGTAGCGTGGAGTTCCTGTCTTGGAACAGTCTTCGGGCAACAAGGCTCAAGCTTAAATTAAAAGACCAAACAGGGAATCTGACAACTCTCGGCGATGTAAAAATATATTTGAATCCTGTTTCCCTTATCGGCGGAAAACTACATATTTCCAAACTGGAAATCCACGGCGGCACACTTAACTGCCCCGCAATTTACTCCCCCAGTGGTACCCAGGAAACCCTCCTGCAAAACGTCACCTGCACATTGACGCCACATGGAAAGGACTGGGCCTTGCGGGACTTTTCCCTTGCACTCCACAACGCCCGTATCAGCGGGGTGTTCCGCGATGGTCCAAGCCTGATCATCCCTACAGGAAGAGAACCTGGGCACACTCTCCACAAGAAGCTCACAGAAACACTGGTCAAACTGCTTCGGACCAAACCCTGGCTTGAAAAACTTGAATCACCAGTTGTCACCTTCCAGTCTGGTCGGGATGGCAGGGTCAAGGCCTTGTTAACTTCCAACGCCCTACAACTTCCAGGGCTAATGGATAGTGACCGCATAAACCTGCAAACGGAGTTCCAGTTGGAAGCAGGCCATTTTCTCTTCACGGCACCGGTACTCGGTAAACTGGACAATGCGCTCATACGTCAAAACCTAAGGGTCACGAGTCTCTTCTTCCAACTACCAACACCCTCCACTGAAACCACCCCATCACTTTTCCCACTAGAGGTTCGGGCCAGCAGCGAAAACATCCACTGGAAAGATGAACTGGTGGGGCGGTTCATTGGACAGCTTCGAATGGAGGACATCAATCATGTTGAAGTGAAGGGTTCACTTGGATTCCGACACAGCCATGCTGAACTTTCCGGGGTCGCCAACCTGAAAACCAAAACCGCCAGCCTGCGAAACCGTTTCGAGATCCAACCGGAGGACATTCAGATGCTTCAGGCCCTGATTGAACGTCAAGAAATTTTGATCACGCGGGAAAGCATGGAGGCGGTAAGCTTTCATGCCCCTTTAACCGGCGAACTCGATGCGCAATATAAGGAGGGATGGGCATTGGCACAAGGAGACTTTAACATTCGTACAAAACAACTGGAAATGGTTGGGGTTCAAATTGCCTCACTTCGCGCAAACGGAACCATTACACCAGGCAAGGTTCACATGCCGAAGATAGATGTGGAACTAAAGCCAGGCAGGATAACCGGTTCATTCAGGCAGGATTTGAAAACAGGTGACTACCGGTTTCTTTTGGACGGAAATCTCTTCCCAAAACAACTCAGCCCATGGTTCCATTCCTGGTGGGATGATATCTGGCAGAAATTCAACTTTCCCGGAATGCCAATGCAGGCCAACATTGATGTTTCCGGTCGCTGGCGCGACCTTTCCCGCGGAAACATATTTGGCGCACTTAAGGCAGTATCCATGGACTTCAAGGAAGTCCCTGTCCAGAATTTCAGCTGTCAACTTCGCTGCATCCCAAAATATACGGAAATCTTCAATATTGAAGCAAAGCTTCCTGCAGGTGAAGCGAAAGGCAATATTGCCTGGGTTTTGCACCCAACCGATTTCAATCGCGTTACCTCGCGCACCTTCGCACTCAAAGGGGAATTTGACTTAAAGACTCTTGGCAAGCTCTTTGGCGCGCGAGTGAAGAAAGTACTCAAGGACTTCAGCACAAATGAACCCGCAAAGGTTGATGCAGAAGGCGTGGTATATGGAAAAGGTTCCCTGGATTACCTGGGATACCCGGTCGAGGATCAATATCAGGTCAGCAGCCAAATTGAGGAACTGACATTTTTGTCTATTCCCATGGAATCCCTGGAACTGGAACTTCGCAAGAAAGGCCAAAACATTGACGTTCATCCGGTGCGTTTCGGGTTCGCTGGAGGTCAGGCCATTGGTTGGTTGAAACATAAAAACCAATCAGGGGAACCTCCTTTGGAATTTGATCTCAAACTGAAAAACATGGACAAGGACCTGGCCCTGCAATCCATTGCCCGCAATCCAAAGTTTTCCTTCACCCCCCCTGCTCCATCCGACAAGAAAGCCATCTTCGACAACTTTTATCTGCACGCAACAGGCAACTACGGAAACCTCAAGAGCTTCATGGGATCAGGCGGATTCACCCTGAACGATCCCACTCTTGCCAAGATCAATATGCTTGGATTGCTGTTCAAGCAGTTGCAGAATCTGGCCCTCCCCCTTATTTCCTACCGGTTTGACCGGATGGAGGCCAAGTTTAAGCTGGAGAAGGAGTTTGTGATATTTGGACCCGAGCCTCTGGAAATCCGGGGCCCCACATCAAAACTGGATGCCACCGGAAACCTCAACCTGCGGAATCGGGGAATAAACTTCAAGGTTCACTTTCTACCCTTTGGCCTGCCGCTGGCCAAAATTTTGGAAATGCACTTGGGTGGAACGATTGACAAGCCCACATGGAAATCAATGGCCGATCCCTCCTCCCTTCTCAATCCCTCAAGAAAAAAGGACAATCCCCCACCCTTCCTGCCCCCGGAGGGGACACTACCTCTGAATCCCAAAAAACCAAAATAACAGGACCGGCAACAGCATGCCAATCGCTGTCAGAATATAGACCAACAGGATTATCCTTCTGGCCTTTGGATTCGGGGAGGAGGACGGATGGTCCCCGGTCTGGGAGTCGGTAGGTGTCTTCACTTGACTGGGGCTTTTATTACAACCCGAAACCCGATGAGTCGGCTGCGGTCGTTGACATTGAGTGCCCGAACTGGTTCTCGAAACAGACCCTCCTGTGTATCAAGGAAATGTCCACCCACGTGGGAAGCCTTGCCCGAAGAATCAACTTTTGAAGCTGCCAGCCATTCGCTCACATTCCCCCAAAGATGGATAAAGCCATGCGGCCCTGGCCTGCCACCTGCAACAGGAACAGTCCCGGTTGAGGATTCAAGAAGAATGTCTCCAAATGTCGAGGTGGGACCTGTTGCCGATTGAAAATGCTCCAGGTCGGGCAATTGCGCACGCATTCCAAGGAGCCAACCTGCACGTACTGCAAATTCTTGTGCATTTATATGGCTGACAGACTCAACA
>CAJWSN010000050.1 GCA_913046175.1 uncultured Opitutia bacterium | reverse complement strand
CCCAGCCACCGCTTAACCTTTTTAATCCCCACCTGAAAAGCAGGCAAATCCTCAAGAGGCGTTTTCTCCATCACTTGAAGGTTAATCATGGCTTGGGGAAAGAGGCTGACCTGAGTGCGCAACTCAGACAAACGCTTGCCTGAACTTTGCCGAATCTCAAGCAATTGCAGCGCGGCAAGAAGTCCATCACCTGTTTGCAGAAAATCCCCCAATACGAAATGACCCGAGGGCTCACCTCCAAAATTTAACCCCTCTTGTATCATTCGCCTGGTAACATGGCGATCACCCACAGGAGTCCGGGACAAAATGCCGCCGGCATCCTTGAGTGCCTTCTCCAGACCTGCGTTACATTGCACGGTACCAACAACACAGTTTCCCGCGAGTCGATCGTTCCTCATCCAGTCCAGCCCGATGATGCCCAGAACCTCATCCCCGTGCAGGATGCTGCCCCCCTCGTCACAAAAAACCACCCGATCACCATCACCATCATGGGCAAGGCCCAAATCCCCGTGACCCTCTGAAACCAGCCGAGACATATATTCCGGGTGCTCGCTCCCCACCCCGTCGTTGATGTTTAAGCCATCCGGTTCGTCTCCAAGGCAAGAGGTTTCTGCACCAAACGCCTCCAGCACTTCGCAGGTTGTCCTGTAGGTCGCCCCGTTGGCTGTATCGACAAGAACCTTGACTCCATTAAGAAATTGCTTGGGGAAACAACCAATCACAAAGTCGCAGTAAGTCTTCAAGGCGTGTGAATGCCTGTCCTGCAAGGTAAAGGGTGAAACTGGTATGGTTGATGGGTCTCCAAGCAAGTTCTCGACTTCCTTCTCCCATTCCTCGGATACCTTGCGGCCCGAGCCTGCAAAAAACTTGAACCCATTGTCGGTTGCAGGGTTATGGGAAGCCGTCAAGGAAACTCCCAGAATCGCCTTGTCCTTGAACGTATTAATCGCAATCGCTGGCGTGGGAAGTATCCCGAGATCCACGCACGAGAAGCCCAGGCCAGCCAATCCGGCAGCCAAGCCATCCTGCAGATTCCTTCCACTCTCCCGGGTGTCACGACCAAGGAGAATCTCACCACTGGAATACCCCTTTCCCTGCAACAGGACTCCGACTGCATACCCCAAGCGGGAAGCAAACTTGGCATTTACGACAGGGCCACCGACAGGCCCGCGAATACCATCCGTTCCAAAATATTTATTACTCATGAAGCGAAGAACGCCTGCATCCTTCCCAGCCACTCCTTTACCGTGCCATCTGAGAGGAGACTTCGCGCACGGGCAACCCCTGAAGAAAGGTTGGGTTCCACCTCGGCAATCCAGAGGGCGGCCCCGGCATTGAGGCAAATACTGTCCATCAATCCAGGATTAACACCCCCCGCCAATACATCGCCAAGAAGTTCCATGTTGCGGTCCAAGTCACCGCCCTGCACATCCGACAGCGAACAACGGTTAAGATTCAGTTCCTCCGGTTCCCATATTTCCCGAACCTCCGAGAATTCACCGAAACCGGCAACATGACACAGTCCACAACAGGAAAGTTCATCCATGCCCTGCCTGTCATTAACAACAGTGTGAACGACCAGGCCCCGCTTTAATCCAAGAGCGTCCAGCGCAACTGCCACAGGTTCCACGAGATCAAGGGAAAAGACCCCCAGCAACTGGTACGCCGGCCGACCAGGATTGATCAATGGGCCCAACAGGTTGAAAATTGTGCGGATGCCTTCAGCGCCCAAGGCCTTGCGAACCGGCATGATCTCCTTGAATGCAGGATGAAATGACGGGGCAAAAAAGAAGGTGAATCTCAACTCTTCCAAGGCTCGGGCATGATCCCCATCCACTCCCTGCAGTGAAACTCCCAGCCGTTCCAGCAGGTCCGCACTGCCACATCCCGAGGTAATGGAACGATTGCCATGCTTGAATACAGGAACACCAGCTGCAGCAAGGATCATGGCTGTCGTGGTTGAAATGTTAAAGCTTCCTGACTTGTCTCCACCCGTTCCACAAACATCAATGGCCCGGTCCTTGTATTCATCAAGCCCCGGGTCAATGGCCAGTTCCCGAAAAGTCGAGGCAAAGGTGGAAACCTCCATCGGGCTCTCCCCTTTCTCCGTAAGTGCCACAAGGAAATCCCGCTTCCTTTTTAAGTCAGAATCCTTCGCCGCAAGGGAAAATGCAGCCCCCCGGGCCTCCCCTTCGTCCAGGCTTTCCCCCTGTTCCAGTTTTTCTGTTAACTTGGCCAGATTTACCTTGCTCATTTTTGTACTCCAAGTGGTTTGTAAATCTACCGTAGTGCGGCACAAGAATAAAAGAAACGAATCACTGGGCAAGAATTGTTCAACGACACCAGGTTGTCATTCCCGAAAAACACTGTCTCAAGCCCAGCTTCATGAATAGCACGAGCTTTCTGTTTATGAATCCGTCCCTGACATCAAGCAATTGAATCTTTCAGCAGCCATAATCCTCGGTCTGATTCAAGGGTTGACCGAGTTCCTGCCGGTATCCTCGTCCGGACACCTTGCATTGGCCAAATCAATCCTGGGACTTGACGCAGATGCAAAGGAATTCACTGCCCTTGTGGTATTTGTCCATTTGGGCACTGCCTTGAGTGTTATCACGGTTTACAGAAGGGAGGTGTCGACAATGATTCACCAGATCTTTCAAGCCATGGGGCGACCGGCAAATGAACACCGGCTGCCTATGATGGCGGAGGAATACCAGGGAAGCAAATCTTTCCGCATGGTCGTACTGGTGGCTGTGACCCTGGTACCAACTGCCATTGCCTTCCTGTTCATGAAGGATGTAATTGAGACCTTTTTTGACGAACCAAAGTGGGTGGGCGTCATGCTTGTCCTGACTGCAGTCCTGCTGGCGTTGACAATTATCCGGAAAAATCCCAAGGGAAAGTTGTCCCCGGCAAAAGCCTTCCTTGTTGGAGTCGCTCAATCCTTTGCCATGCTCCCCGGGATTTCCCGGTCTGGTTCCACCATTGCCATGGCGCTTTATCTGAACGTGGACCGGGAAAAAGCCGCCAACTTCTCGTTCCTGATGGCTCTTCCTGTTATTCTGATCGGGGCTGTCCTTGAATGTAGAATCCTGATTGAACAAGGAAACGACGCACAGCAATGGGGGTTCATTTTCGTGGCGACCCTGGTGGCCTACCTAAGCGGACTTCTCGCCATCCGCCTCGTCCTGCATTTTGTTACCAAAGGCAAGTTGCAGTATTTTGCGATATACTGTCTTGTGGTTGGGGTTATCGCATTTACCCGTGCTTGACGGAATCAATTTTGACAGGTATTAATTTTTTGATTTTGTCATTGAGCGCTTTCCCTAAACCCTTTTCCTCGTTCAACTTTCTTTTAAACCTTCTATAATTAATCATGGGACAACCAAAACGTAAGCAATCAAAGGCTCGCAGCCGCAAGCGCCGAGGTGCAAATAATTTTAAGGCGCCAAAGGTGTCGGTTGACCCGACAGACAACACGGCTTTTATTCCTCACAGGGTGAACCCCAGTAACGGGATGTACCGTGGCCGACAGGTCCTCGACGCTGAAATCTAATTCGCTACTTTGCTGACAGTGCCCCAGAAAAAGCAATAATGTATGAAGACCGGGGCCTTAGCCATCGACGCCATGGGTGGGGACATGGGTCCCGCTGAGGTTGTTGAGGGAATCTCGCTGGCCTTTGAAGCCAATCAGGTCCCGGAAGAACTCATCGTGGTCGGTCAGGCAGGTGTGCTCACTCCCCTGCTAAAGGATAAAGGACTGCTGGATCAGGAGTTTCTCCACATCCATGATGCCCCACAGGTGATTGAGATGAACGAGAAACCCACCGATACCTTGCGCAGGAAGAGAGACTCCTCCATGCTTAAAGGCATTGAACTGGTGAAGGAAGGGCGTGCACAGGCAATACTTAGCAGCGGAAACACCGGGAGCCTCATGGCTGGAGGAACCGTGAGACTGCGGCCTCTTGAGGGAATCGAACGACCAGCGCTGGCAACGGTCATGCCAGGCACAAGAAGAAATGCCAAATGGTGCCTGATTGACGCTGGGGCCAACCCTGATTCCAAACCCAAGCACCTCGTTCACAATGCAATTCTTGGATCCCAATACATGCGTGGAGCACATAATGTCACACGTCCCAAGGTCGGGCTATTGAGTATTGGCACAGAGGCCCACAAAGGCGTTCCTCGTATTCGCGAAACCAATAAACTTCTCGAGGAAATCGGTGACCTTATTGACTATCATGGCCTTGTTGAAGGGTTTCAAATATACGACGATGTGGTGGATGTAGTGGTTTGCGATGGTTTTGTAGGCAATATCCTTCTCAAAGGCAGCGAATCCCTTTTTCACGCCTTTCAGGGCATCCTGAAGGAGGAGCTTGGTAGCAGCACCCTTCGTAAAACAGGTGCCCTGCTTGCCAAGGGCGCTTTTCACGGAATGAAAAAAAGATTAAATCCAGAGGAATTTGGGGCAGCCCCGTTGCTCGGATTAAAAGGCCATGTACTGAAGGCCCATGGTTCGTCAAACCGATTTTCCTTCGCCAGTGCAATCAAGACTGCCAAGGAACTCCTGCAAAACGATCTCCTCAAGGGAATTGCCAAGGATGTTGATCAAGCCAACGAAATTCTGGCACTACGGCCGCCCATGGCCAACATGACAGCCTAATACAATCCACATGCAACCCACAAATGGCTCCGTCTTTATCCGGGGAATGGGATCTCACCTCCCTGAGAAGATTCTGACCAACCAGGATCTTAGCAAGTTGGTGGAAACATCTGACGAGTGGATCCAGACCCGCACTGGAATCCAGTCGCGCCGCATCTGTGGGAAAGATGAGTACACCAGTGACCTTGCTGTGGCGGCGGCAGAAAAAGCAATAGCGGATGCCGGTCTAGACAAGGATGCCATTGACCTTCTCATCATTGCCACAATCACTCCCGACATGATGTTCCCATCAACGGCGTGCATCGTCCAATCCAAGCTTGGGTTGGAGAATATTGCTGCCTTTGATGTGGAGGCGGCCTGTTCAGGTTTCCTGTACATCCTTGAAATGGCCAGCGCAATGCTGCATACTGGTCGCTATAGGAACGCATTGATTATCGGAGCTGAAAAACTTTCCAGCATCATTGACTGGAAGGACCGGAGCACCTGCGTACTTTTTGGCGATGGAGCCGGGGCCGCCGTCCTCAGCAGAACCGATGAACCGGACACAGGCCTTCTGGACAGTTGCCTTCATGCCGACGGCACCCGACCCGAGTTGTTGCAAATGCCGGCTGGTGGTTGTCAAATGCCCTCAACAAACGAATCAGTAGAGAATCGCTGTCACTTTCTCAAAATGAACGGAAGGGAAATTTACAGGTTTGCCGTCCGCGGGATGGAACGTGCGGCACGAGAGATTCTGGAACGACAGAACCTCGAGATTGAAGATGTGGACTGGATTATCCCCCACCAGGCCAACATGCGCATTATCGAGACCATTCAGGAACGTCTTGAAACTCCAAAGGAAAAATTTTACAACAATCTGCAAAATTATGGAAACACCTCTGCCGCCTCCATACCCATCGCGCTGGATGAAGCCTATCGACAAGGATATATTCAGCAGGATAACACTATACTCTGCCTGGCCTTTGGGGCAGGGTTGACATGGGGATCATCCCTTATCAAATGGCACAAATCCTAGACATGAATCCATTTCACCGCAAACTCATCCTCGCAGTTCTAATTCTGCAGGGTATGCTTCTCTGCCAAGCTTCGGCACAGCTGTCCCTCAATCCCCTGAACTTCTTTACAAAAAAGAAGCCTTATGAAAACGTGATTCCCACAGCGGAGGATCAGGAGACCGCCCTTCAGCACTATCAAGAAGGAAAGGCAGCCATTGATGCGGGCAAGCTTTCCCGTGCTGTAAGATCCTTCAGGAAAATCACCAAGGAATACCCGCACACAGATGTTGCCCCCAATGCCTTCAGCCGATTGGGCGAAATCTACAGGGACACCCGCAGGTGGGAAAAAAGCTTCAACACCTTTCAGGAAATCATTGAACGCTATCCAGAATATGAAGGGTTTGAAGAAACCCTCGCCAGACAATTTGAAATTGCAGACGCCCTGATGGAGGGGGCCCGAGGAAAATTCCTGAGAGTCTTTCCTGGATTTAAGAATTTCGACAAGGCACAGGAGTTTATGGAGCAGGTCTACGCCAATGCACCTTATGGCAAGACCGCCCCCCTGGCACTGATGAATCTTGCCAGAATTGCACAAAGGCAGGATGACGAGGATGCGGCCATTGACGCCTTGGATCGATTGGTCAACAATCATCCTGAGAGTGTCTTGGCACCGGATGCCCATCTCAAATTGGCTGGGATCTACGCCTCACTCGTAAAGGGCAACATGTATGATCAAGGCGCCACACTAGAGGCAATAAACTACTACGAGGACTTCCTGATCCTCTTTCCAGAAAGCCACTTGGTGGGTGAGGCAGAGAAGTCTCTCGCCAAAATGCGCGAAATCTACGCACAAAGCAAATTGAAGACCGCTGATTTTTATTTTATTTACCGCAAGAACCAGCGGGCCGCCATTAACTTTTACAACGAAACCATCACTGTTGCACCGAACTCGGACGCTGCGAATATTGCCAAAACCAAGATAAAGGCCATCAATGAAAACAGGAAACCGAGTGGAAGTCGCCGCAAAGTTTTCGGCCCCTGAACGACACCCTCATGAGAACGTTTCGGCGCGCTTTTGGTCTCAGCCTGTTAGCTTGGATCTGGTTTCTTCCCGGTTGCACGACCTATAAGCTTGGGTTGCCCGAGGCTCCCCCATTTCGCTCGATTTTCGTGCCGGCGATTGTCAATAAGTCCTTTGCCCCGCAAATGCAGACGGCCCTCTCCCACTCCTTGCGTGAATCTTTTGTTTCCGGTGGACCAATCCAATTGACCGGGACTCGTGAAGCTGCAGACGCCACACTGGAAATCACGATTTCCAAGTACAATCGACAAATGGCAACATCCAATCCGCAGGACACAGGCCAACCCGCATCTTTCTACCTGACCATCAATGCCAAAGGGTCCCTGGTCAACAACCACACCGGCGAATTCTATTTCAAGGATCGAAATTTTAATCAAAAAATCCAGAGTTTTGGCGGGAACAAACTAGTTGAACGCGAACGTCAAAACCTGCTCCTGCTCGCGCGGAACCTCTCCAAGGAGATTCACCAGGAAGTCACCTCTGCCTGGTAAGCCAGATAACCGACTCCTTACTCGCAACTGCAACCTGCGATATATGAGCCACCGGACGCTTCTTGCACCCTCCATACTCGCTGGCAACCATGCCAACCTGCGCAAGGCCTTGCATCTGGCTGAGGCGGCTGGAGCAACCTGGGTTCACATCGACATCATGGACGGGCATTTCGTGCCCAACCTGACTTTCGGTCCCCAGACCGTGGCCGACCTCAGGCCATTCTCCAAGCTTTTCTTTGACACACACCTCATGCTCGACAACCCGGCAAACCACGTCGAGGCGTTTGCCAATGCAGGGGCCAACCTGATAAGCATCCACGCAGAGCCTGATTATCCCATCTCTGAGACCCTGCGTAGAATCCGTGATCTGGACTGTAAGTGTGGCATTGTCCTGAATCCTCCAACCAAAGTGGAGGCCATCCTCCCGTTCCTTCCCGAGGTCGATCTCGCCCTGGTCATGACTGTGAATCCAGGATTTGGTGGTCAGTCATTCATGGCAGATCAAATTCCCAAGATTGAATTCATCGCCAAGGAACGGAGCCGTCAGGGACTTGACTTCCGACTGGAGGTTGACGGGGGAATCGGGCCTTCCAACTGGAAATCCTGCCACAATGCAGGAGCGGACACCTTCGTGGCAGGCACTTCATTTTACAAAAGCAAGGATTCGGCTGAATTCCTGCAGTCTGTTGAGTCGTAAGTCTCTAATCCTCGACAGTCACTACAACCCGAAGAAAGAGCCTGTTGGAAAGATCGACCGGGAGATAAACCGTGATCTCCGTGTGATCTCCGCTCTCGACACGGGATAAAGCAAAAGACGAAAGGTCCAGCTCCACCCAAGCTCGTAAATCAGAGGAGGCCTGGACATGATAGGAAAGATTCGTGGCTTCTTCAGATTCCCGCCAAGTCAGCGAGAGGAAGCGCGCACCCTCCAAGTCCGTCAAAGTTCCAACATGTGGAAGGATGTCAGGATCTGATTGGTATGGATTCCCTGCAAATGCGTACTCAAGAAGATTTGGCACACCGTCTTCATCACCATCAGCATTCAGTGCAGCATGGTCACCGGAGAGATCCTCCAGAACAGTCCAACCGGTAAAAGGAGTCCTCCAGTCCTCGGAATCCGCAACCTCCCGAACCTCTTGCGCAGCCGCCGTCAGGGTCAGGGTGGCCAGGGTGCTTTCCACCATGCCAATGTCATTACTGACCACCACCTTGTAGGTTCCCATATCCTTTTCCTTCACCGGTTTTAGCATTAGACGGTTTCGTGTGGCACCCTTGACAGGCTGATCGTCCTTGTACCACTGATACATCAAGACCTTTGTTCCCTTGGCCTTGATGCTAAACTGCGCCTTGCCTCCCTTGCGGGTCAACAGATTCCTGGGTTGTGTCACAATTTCTGGCGGATAAAGGACTGTGAGCCGTACCGGTCGACTTGTTGTTTCGCCAATCTGGTTGCTGACTTCCACCGCATAAACTCCCAGATCAGCGCCAGTGATCGGGCCTTGGATCAAGGTGTCGCTCGTTGCGCCCTTGATCGGCGCCTTGTTCTTGAACCACTGGTACCTGACGTCCGTACCAGTCCCATCC
>CAJWSN010000049.1 GCA_913046175.1 uncultured Opitutia bacterium | reverse complement strand
GATTGTCAGCGTGCCATTTGAAAAGGTGAAGGAATAATTGGTTGCAGACAAGAATCCACGGGAAATCTGGATAGGATAGCTGCCTGAAGTGGAGCCCACCGTGGCCGTGGTATTGTAGGATGGCTCGCCCCCAAGGACCGCCGTGGTGTCACCATTACGAAAACCGCTTGCCGAATAGGTAAAAGCCGGGTTGGCTTCACCATAGGAACGAGTTTGGCTGTTCGCCTGAATCGCCAGCGGAGCCTGTGTAACGATGAGGGAACTACCAGAGCCAGCAAAAGCATAATTTGGTGACGACATGCCACTCACATCCACCGAGATGCCATAAGACCCAACATCGGATCCAGCAGTCGCAGGGGTGCTGACCAGGGGTGATCCACTGATAACGCTGCTGTTGTCTGAACCCCGAAAGCCGGTGATTTGATAATCAAGTACCGGATTAGACAAGCCATACTGGCGGGATTGAGGATTGGCGGATACAATCAGGGTGTTCTGCTGGATGGTGAACACGCCGGAAAGATCCTTGAGAAACGGATGATCAAAGGTGACGGAGTAACTGTAGGTTCCTGCGGCCACCGGCGTCACCGTCTGACCGGATGCATCTGTATAGACTTCCGTATAGGAGATTACTTGACCGTTGTCTTTCGCAGTCACAATGACTGACTCCGCGTTCCCGCTGTAGATCGTGGACTCAGTATATTCAAACTCAAACTTGTCAGCCCCTGATGCAATTGAGCCGCACAGGAAATAGCTCAAAAATAAAAGGGGAGGGAATTGAATTTTCTTCATTATGCTTAGGCTTCTCATTTCTCTCAAATTTAATGTTAAGGCTTCGTCAAATTTGCTGGCTTTAGCACAAAGCTAATTCCAAAGGGACTGCAAGCCTTTATTCAAGGCATGGCTTAGTAACAAAGAAAAAGTCAGCATCAGAGATTCTCTGCTGGACAGTTGGGAACGAATGGCTTTGCCTTTCGCATCCCCTTTTCACTCCTTATGCAATGAAGCACTCCCCTATCGCAAACCTTCTGCTGTTCATTGTTGGAAGCATGCCAATGGCCATGGTCACGTCGGCACCCCTGCCTGACAAGTTGCGCGCACCCAAATCCCCGACACGGGACTCCATGACCAAGATTCGCTGGGAGGCAGAATCAGGCAGTCTCTATTATCAGGCTTACCTCGGCATTATTTACCGAACAGGATACAAGGGAGTGAGCATTTCCCTCCACGAGGCCAAGAAATGGACCACCCTTTCCGCAAGAAAGAACCACCCGCTTGGACTTGCCAACCTGGGAGCCATTGCCCTGTGGGAAAGCGAGGGCATGCAGGACATAGGGGCACGCAGGAAAAAGATAGATGCGGCTAGGCAACTTTATGAGGATGCCTACTTGAACGGCCTGTTCCGGATGGCCCGTGAAGGAGACCCTCTTGCAGCAGATCTCATGGGTGATTATTATTACATCGGCATTCCGCCGAACCCCGTGGAAGCCGAACGTTTCTTCCGTATTGCAATCGCCAAGGGATATCCTCGAAGCATGGCCGCACTTGGCGTCGACCAGATGAGGGATGGAGGTATTCCCCAGAACAAGAAGGAAGCCATTTTCCACTTGGAAAAAGCCGCGCAGCAAAACCTCCCGGTGGGTCTCATGAACCTGGGTGTCGCCTATCAGCGCGGTGACGGTGTCCCGCAGAATCTATCGAAAGCCAAGGCATTGATAGGAAAGGCAGCCGAACGCGCTCATGAACCTGCGCGAAAAGCGCTGTTGGCGCTGGATGCAAATCAGGTGCCAAAACCAAGCACTGTTGGCTCGCTAGCGCCCAAGCCTGCCCCGAAACCCAAAGTTTCCTCTGCACCATCTTTAGTTTCTCAGCTCCCGGTCAATCTCAAGGGACTGGATTCAGCCACCGTGCATTGCGTGAAGGCGGCCCAGGCAGGAAATGCCGAGGCACAAAGACGCCTTGGATTGATGTTCTGGGTCGGCAAGGGAGTTCCGCAAGATATGGACAAAGCCAAGGCATGGCTGACCTTGGCCGCAGGTCAGGGGGATGCCCAGGCAGTCAAGCGCCTGGCATTGCTTGAAAAAATATATTAGGCCTGTCTGGCTACGTTAAATGGGGTGGGGGTTTCAGTTCCCACTACATAAATTTACCTTAAAACAGGTAAGTAACACCAAGGTCGAAGCTGCTTAAAAAGAGATTATCGATATTCTCAAACTCTCCCGGGGCAAACAGTTTGTAAGCCAGGGACATGCTGAGGTTTTCGTTCACCTTGAAAATGAAGCCAAGCGCAACCTGATAGGTGAAAGCCACGCCCTGCCGGTCATCCGGAAGCAGGACATAATCAGCAATGGTGGAACCTCCCAAACTGTAGCCACCATACTTGTTCTTGCCATAGAAATTAGCTTCAGCCACTGAGAAACCAATCCCGACTCCTCCATACAAGGTTGCCCGTTGAGTGATGGCAAAGTCATAGTAGGCATTGAGGAGAACCGAGGAATAGGACAGGTCGGACTCATACCCATCGGAGGAATCCCTCAAGGATTGCAGGTCCGGGGGGATGCTGAAACCTGGGGAGGAGAATGTCTGGCCAAGGATCGTGCGCCCCGTCGAGTCCTGCAGATCATCCACGTCACTGTGACGGTAGGACCACTCAAGCTCCAGACGCAAGCTCTTGGTAATTGAACGACCGACTGACAAGCCGACTGCATATCCGTTTCCCACATCAATATCAACCCCGCTGCCCTTGATGGAGGAATCTCCGGACAGGGTGCCACCGGCAAAAGTATGGAGGTAATAATCCTGAAGAATACCTTGTGCATTTAAAGCAAAGGCAGATGCAAAAAAGAAGACGACTGCGGCAGGAGGTTTCATGGGTGTGCTCGAGCTCGTGGAGATGCTAATGTTGGTGAATTGCGAAATATTTGAGGCAACGCGGCCTATGCAATCTACCTATCAGGGGAGTTTTCCAACATGTGGCAAACCAAAAATTACCCGGCACAGGGCAGATCGCAACCAATACCTTATTTATTATTGATTTAATTATAATATATATATTCTATTTAAATGTTTATTTAAGGCAATGCCAACTGAGTTCAAGCCTGCATTTACGCTTCAGGGTCTTGCGCCATCACAGCGCCCCCAGGAACGACTGGAGAAATTTGGCGCCACCGCTCTCAGCGACACGGAACTTCTGGCTTTGCTGTTGCGCAGTGGAAGCCCGGAGATGGATGTCCTCGCCCTGTCAGCCAAGATAATACGAGAGGCCGGCTCCATGGCCGGATTGCTGAAATGGAAGCGGGATGACTTCTCCCGGCAACCAGGCATCGGAAGGGTCAAGGCACTTCAATTTATAACGGTTATCGAGATCGCCAGGCGAATCCTTCGGGCTGAATCAGGGGATGCACCACTCCTGGATGACGCAGAAAAAGTCCGCCAACTTCTTCATCCCATTGCAGCCGGCCTTGAAGTGGAAAAATTCTGGGTTATCTGCCTTAACCGCAAGAACCGGCTGATGAAACTTGAAGCGGTGACCAAGGGAACTGCGACCAGCAGCCTGGTGCATCCCCGGGAAACCTTTCGGCCCGCAATTGCCAACGGGGCTTCTGCAATAATCGTTGCCCACAACCATCCAAGCGGCGACCCTTCACCAAGCAGCGCTGACCTCACGGTCACACGCCGCCTGCGGGATTCGGGGGAAGTCCTCGGCATTGAACTCCTGGATCACGTGATCATCGGGTCCCCCGCGAACGATCCCAATGGCCTTGGTTATTATAGCTTCAACGAAGCAGGGGCGCTCTGACCCTTTGATTTCGCTTGGCTTCCCAACACTTGGACGGATAATATAATCCTGCGCTGAATGAAGTCCACCCGCCCACTCCGGAAGCCTGGAGGCAACCTGGTCGCCAGGTACGCCCTTGCCCAATTGCCCACCAGGCTTGGAAAAGGCATCCTGGCCATTGGCATCCTGCTTGCAACTGGCATGGCCATTGAGCCAGTCGAGAATAAGGTCTGGAACCACATGGAGGAAAAACAGGAGGGGTTTCACCTGGCAAACCTCGAGGAAGCAGCGGGGCAGGGGCTCGTGCTCGGCGTCCTGGGCGGATTCCGCGCCCTCATGGCTGACATCCTCTGGTTGAAGACCATGCTGGCCTGGGAAACCGAGTCCCTGGAAAAAACCATTTCCCTGATTCAGTTCACCATCTCGGTTGACCCCTCCCCCACCTTCTTCTGGATCAATGGAGCCCGTATTATGGCCAACGACATGCCATACTGGCCGGACTCTCAGGGCAAGACCCCTGAAGCGACCCGGAAAAACAGGGAGGCTCTGGCTAAAGCGGCGATACGACTCCTCCAAAAAGGGCATGCGTACCATCCGGAAAAGCCCGACATGATCATTGAGATCGGAAATGTAAACTACAACCAGCTCAGGGACATGGAGGCAGCGGCAGAATACTATCACAGGGCCTACACCAAATATGCGACCACTCCCTATTACGTGGGGCGGCTCCATGCCCAACTCCTGCGCAAACTGGGCCGCAACCAGGAAGCTTACAAGTTCCTGACCGGGATTTACCCTGAACTACCCGACGAAATCATCTATGCGCAGAAAAAAGTGGTGTTGAAGCGCATACGTCAGCTGGAAAAGTCCCTGAATATCTCCCCCGAAAAAAGGTTCCGGCCCGAGGGCGGGACACCTTAGTGATCCGTTGCGGGCCCGGCGCTGCCCTTGGGAATACGGATATTTTCCACCAATTGCTGCACCTCCACAGGAGGCGGGGCAGTTCGATTGGAAACGATGAATGCCACCAGAAAGTTGACCAGTGCGCCAACGGCCCCGAACGCATTTGGCGTTATCCCCAGGAACCAGTTCTCGGGCATGTCACCCAGGAATGCGGTTCCCGGAATGAACATTATGCCTTTGTGTTGGAAAACATAAAGCATGGTTACCCCAATGCCCGCGACCATGCCCGAAATCGCACCGGCACGATTCATCCGCTTGTAAAAGATGCCCATCATAAGCACCGGGAAGATCGATGAAGCAGCCAACCCAAAGGCAATGGCCACCGTGCCTGCCGCAAAGTCAGGGGGATTCAACCCAAAATAGCCGGCCACGACAATCGCACCGATCATGGAGATGCGACCCGCCTTAAGTTCATCCTTCTCGGAAATATCAGGCTTGAAGACCCCTTTAAGCAGGTCATGGGAGATCGCGGAAGAGATGGCCAAAAGCAAGCCTGCAGCCGTTGAAAGCGCTGCCGCAAGACCACCGGCAACGACCAATGCAATGACCCAGTTTGGCAGGTTCGCAATTTCCGGATTGGCAAGGACTATGATATCATTGTCCGGCCCAGCCTTTGCATCCTTGGCCTCCTTGCCAAATGGAATGTGTTCCAGCTCATTTCCACGCCAACCTGCATTCTCTGCCACGGATGCAAATTCCTTGTTACTGGTGTTATAATACTGGATTCGTCCATCCTTGTTCTTGTCATTGTGACGAAGCAAGCCGGTGGTCTCCCAATTCTTGAACCACTGTGGGCGGTCCTCGTACTTGAGGTTGCCGTCTGCTTCACCTATGGGGCCTGACTGTATCGTGTTTGTAAGGTTAAGCCGTGCCATTGAAGCAACGGACGGTGCAGTCGTATAGAGAATTGCTATAAAAACCAGGGCCCAACCAGCAGAAAGCCTTGCATCCTTTACCTTTGGCACGGTGAAAAAACGAATGATCACGTGGGGAAGACCTGCCGTGCCAATCATTAAGGACAGTGTATATGCAAACATGTTCAACTGGTTGCCCATCGTCTGCGTGGTATACTCCTTGAAGCCCAAGTCTGTGACCACTTGATCCAGCTTGTCCAGAAGGTAGGTGCCGTCAGCAACAGTTCCACCAAGGCCAAGTTGGGGAATCGGGTTTCCTGTGAGGTTAAGAGAGATAAAGATGGCCGGCACAGTGTAGGCAAAAATCAAAACCACATATTGAGCAATCTGCGTGTAGGTGATGCCCTTCATGCCGCCAAGGACTGCATAGACAAAAACAATTCCCATCCCAACGAAAAGTCCGGTCTCATAAGGCGTTTCCAAAAAACGTGCAAAAGCTACACCAATCCCCTTCATCTGGCCAATGACATAGGTGACAGACGCCAAAATCAGGCAGACCACGGCAACAATTCGGGCAACCTTTGAGTAGTAGCGATCGCCGATAAATTCTGGCACAGTGAACTTGCCAAACTTGCGTAAATAGGGAGCGAGGAGAAGCGCCAACAACACATACCCACCCGTCCATCCCATCAGAAAAACCGAACCGCCATAACCGTTGAAGGCAATTAAACCTGCCATTGAGATAAAGGACGCCGCAGACATCCAGTCTGCCGCTGTAGCCATCCCGTTGGCCACGGGATGCACACCGCCACCTGCCACGTAGAACTCCCCGGTGGAACTGGCTCGGGACTTAAGGGCGATTCCAATATAAAGAAGGAAGGTTGCGCCAACAACGCAGTAGGTCAGGGTTTGTAATTCCATTACCTACTCCTCTACGCCAAACTCACGGTCCAGCTTGTTCATGAGTCGAACGTACACAAAAATCAATACAACAAAAACATAAATGGCCCCCTGTTGTGCAAACCAAAAGCCCAACTTGAATCCACCAATCTGAATCTTGTTCAGTTGCTCCACGAAGAGGATTCCGCAACCGAATGAAACCAGAAACCAGACCACCAGCAATCCCAGCATGATTTTGACGTTGCGACGCCAGTATTCCTGCCGGCGATTCGATTCATCCGGTTTTTCTGATGTTATGTTTTCTTCCATGTTTCTGGTGAGGGTCGGGCCTGAAAAGGCAGATCGCAAATGCTCTGCGTAAAGTCTGCCAAAAATACAAATTCTCCACTTTGGCTCAAGCTTTTTGCAGATGGACGCCTCCCTAGAACAATTCCAATTGCTCTGGATCTTCCTTCTTCATCGAGACAACTCCTTGTTTACGCTGCCCTGTTTTCGGATATTTGCCATCCGGGGTTCCCCTTACGGCTTCCGCCTTAGGACTCCCGCTTTCCAATCGTTCAAGAATCCCCTTCGCGCGATCCAACACAACTTCAGGCAGGCCTGCCAATCGGGCCACCTGAATTCCATAGGAACGATCCGCCGCACCTGGAACCACTTGGCGAATGAAAATGATCTCGTCGTTCCATTCCTTGACGGCCACGCAAAAATTACGCAATCGGGGAAGGGATTCCCTCAACTGGGTCAACTCATGATAATGCGTGGCGAAAAGTGTGCGTGGCCCACGGGCGCCTGTGCCATGCAGGTGCTCAATCACCGCCCAGGCAATGCTCAAGCCATCGTAGGTGCTGGTGCCCCTGCCTATCTCGTCAAGGATAACGAGGCTCCGGGTGGTGCTGTTGTTGAGGATGTTGGCGGTCTCATTCATCTCGACCATGAAGGTGGAGTTCCCTCGCGCAAGCTCATCACTGGCACCAACCCTGGAAAAAATCCGATCGACAAGGCCAATGCGACATGCCTTGGCAGGAACCCAGGACCCGGTATGTGCCATGAGTGAAATCAAGGCAACCTGTCGGATATAGGTCGACTTGCCCGCCATGTTCGGGCCCGTAAGCAAGGCAATCTGCTCGCAGGAGGTATCCACGCTGCAATCATTGGGCACGAAGGCATGGGCCCCGGCAATTCCACCCTCCTCGTGTCGCAACATCTGCTCCACGACCGGATGCCGACCCTGCTCAATATGGAGATATTCGCTGTCGTCAAGAATGGGCCGGCAGTATCCCCAATCACGTGCCAAATGACTCCAGGCAGCAAAGAGGTCGACCTCTGCCAGGGCCTCGGCGGTATCCACCAATGCCTCGGACTCCTTGAGGATCGCCGCCACGATCTCCCGGAAAAGTTCGGCCTCCCGGGCAATTGCGCGCTCCTCCGCATTGAGAATCTCCTTTTCCTTCACCTTCAGATCATCGGTGTAGAAACGTTCGACATTGGTCAGGGTCTGCTTGCGAATATAGTTGTCGGGAACCAGTCCCAGGTTGCTCTTGCTAACCTCAATGAAATACCCAAAGGCACCATTATACTTGACCTTGAGGTTGCGGATGCCCGTTCGCTCCTGCTCCTGTGCCTGCAAGTCCGCAAGCCAGTTCTTGTTCTCACCACTCAAGGCGTTCAGGCGGTCGAACTCCGCATCGAACCCGTCCTGAATGTAGCCACCATCACGAAGATGTGGTGGGAGCTCCGCACCAATCGCCCTTTGTAAAAGCTCGGTCAAGGGGCCAAAGGCATGCAGACGCTCTGCGAGATCCGCCGTTTCAGGCCCTCCACAATCCCGGAGGAGCCCCCCCACCCCAGGCAATTGCTCCAGGGTATCCCGGATGCCACCGACCTCACGTGGATTGTGCATCTGGTTCTGCAACCGGCCAAGGATACGCAGGATGTCCCGCACCTTTTTCAAGGAGTCACGCAAATCACGCACGATTCCCGGCTCCTCATAAAATTCACCGACACAGGCATGCCTGCGCCTGATTTCTCCAAGATCCAGGGGTGGTGCGGAAAGGCAGCTCTCCAGCAAACGTCCCCCGGCCGCAGTCACGGTGGCGTCCATCGCTTCCATCAAGCTGCCCCGCCGCGTGTTGTCCGCCCCACGAAACACCTCCAGGCTGCGCACCGTCGCAGGATCCAGGACCAGGGCATGGCTTGAGCGATACTCCCGCAACCGGCTCAGGTTGCCCGGACGCGCCCGCAGGGTCTCCTCCGCATAGTGGACCAAGGCGCCCGCACATCCAAGGGAAACATGATCCTGGGGAATTCCAAATCCTTGCAGGTTGAGCACGCCCAAAACCTCCTGCACCAGGGTCAGACCGGCCCCAGGATCAAAATGAAAATCCGCAAGGCGGG
>CAJWSN010000048.1 GCA_913046175.1 uncultured Opitutia bacterium | reverse complement strand
GGCGTGTGCGGCACTGACATCATGCTTGAGCTGGACGAGGCCCTCCCCATCACTCCCTGCCCGAGTTCGTATATCAGACCCAGACTGAACTGGGAAAATTCATTCCCCTGGGATTCATCCCGCTGTTCCCATTGCCCATGGTATTGGGCGAAGCCGTCCAGGGAAGGCAAAGTACGTGACGACCGGATGAGCGCATCCGCCTCGGCACGATCCTGCTGGAAGAGCGCCTCAATCAACGTTTCCGAATGTAGAACGGCATCCGCGGACACATCTGCAAGCCCAGGAAAAAGCGTCTCGGAGAGAGATGTCTTCGCCATGCAGAAGACCACCATGTTGAGGCTGAGAATGAATCCAAGACAGGGTTTCACAAACACCGAGAAAAACTGTCTTGAGAGCCGGTGAACTGCTTTTCCGTGAATCCTCAAACAATCGTTAATGCAAGAGGAATCCATTGCTTCAGCAAGTCCCTCCATGGCGGAGCCGTTCTCGCTGCAATAACTCATGCTTCACTGGGATTGAATTTAAAAATCCACGGCAACCCGCGTGGCAATCGCTATCTGGTAAAGAATCTGGGTGATGTCCTTGGCCAGTTGTATGCTCTTCACGTCCGTCTTGGGGAGGACAACGATCTCGTCCCCCGCCTCCACTCGCCTTGAGCCTTTGAATCCAATACTGCGGGACTTGACGTTATCAATTGAGCCATCGCGCCGGAATACAAGAACGTTCGTCTTGTCGGCATTCGGGGTGTACCCACCCGCACGGTTGATGTACTCGTAAAAGCTGAAACGGGTATTGTGAAGCTGCGCATTGGGATAGAGCACTTCCCCGTGCACCATGACCAAATTGGACTTGGCAGGAATGAAAAGGGTGTCGCCGTCCTCCAGGAAAATTTCCCCCTGGTCTTTCCAGAAGGAAAGTACGACCTGGCCTTTGGGTGACACCTGACGGGCACGTTCCACGAACTTGAGCAGAAGCTCGGCCTCTGTGGTTCGAATCCGGGCCTCTTCAGCCGATGAGGAACGGGCGGTCAGGATTTTACGCTCCAGGTTGTCGAGGGATTCCTTCAGCATTTCCTGTTGCCGCAATGACACGGTTTTACGAAATAATTGAATGGAGTCCTTGTCGGAACGTGGATTTAGTTCAAGTTTGTCCACGGCAACCTGAAGGCTTGCCTGATATGGAAGAACCAACCGTGAGGGCCCGTCATGTTCACCTTTGATAAGTACCTCAATGGTCTTCGGCACGGCATCCGGGACAATAAACAGATGGTCCCCATCGGAAAGCATGCGAACTGCCACGTCTTTTATAGGCATGTAAAAAGAGACAATCTCCCCGTTCTTTTCCGTGCGTATGCTGACATTGGTTGCATTGGACCGGGGATGCGCCAGTTCCAGCACCTGTCGACCCGGGATGATCTCATCGGCAAATTCAAACCGGTAGCTGTTGTGAACCGCCCCCTCCACACTGATGGTTTTCTTTCGCCGTCCGACAAAGATGACATCCCCGTCCGAAAACTGGTTCAAAGCGAGATCCCCCTTGAGCAGAAAATCATATAGATTGATATTCTTGATGGTCTTTGCGCCCCGCTTGATTGCAATGTCGAGGAAACTGCCACGATCCGGATCAATGCCTCCGGCCTTGTCGATAAAGAACAAAATGGAATCCGAGGAGTGGCCGGCATAAAGGCCTGGGTAACGCACATTGCCCCCCACGAAGATTTTGACCGGTTGCGCCGTTTCAAGATTTGCATAAACCTCCACGTTGTTAAGGAATTTCTCCGCCACCTTGCGCTTAAGTGCAGGAATTAAATCCCCATTGCGCATTCCCTGCACCTTGAGGGGGCCGACATTTGGAATAAACAGGTTGCCCTGACTGTCCACAGGCAGAGTTTCGTTGAACTCACTTGCACCCCAAATCTGCAGTCGAACCTGGTCACCAATCCCGAACTGGTAATCTGGATTGAACCCCGTGAAGGTTTCCCGGCTGAATTCTCCACGAAAAAGCGATGACCCGAAGACCGGAACACTCCGACCGGCATCCTGTGCGAGGATACCAGTTGCGATCGCCAAAAAAAGAATACAGGACGTGGCTACGTTTCTGAATGCCCAGGCAAAGTGGCGTAAGGAAGACCCGTCGGCCAGGACACCCTGTCTGACAAATTGCCTGGCTTTCAGTTTGATTCCTAAATTTTCCATTATGCGAAAGGGGATTCAGATGCGGTGATCCAGAATAGTGGCCACCAAAAGACGAATAATGCCATAGAGGAGCAGGATGATAACAAGTGCGGTAACCAAGTTGTATAAAACCCGTGGGTAAGTGGGCTCCTCAGGCAGACCAGTTGATGAAATAATGACAAAATTCTTTAGTTTGCGCGAGGCATCAAGGCGAGCTTTTTCAAGGGAGGCATAAGCGGCCTTGAACGCTTCCAATGCAAATTCAACATCCAGTTCCAGTTCCTTGTAATCAGCAAGCTTGCGATTGAGCGTCTGGTCACCGGCCCCAGTAAGCCGGGTCTTTTCCTCCAGGATTTGCTTTTCAAGGGAGACGATCTGTTGTTGGTTCGCAACAACCTCCTGGGAGGCTTCCTTCATGAAGCTTAGAAGACGAAAGCGCTCCGCCTTGGCCTGAACAAGTTTCTCCTCCAGTCCCGCAATAAGGCCTATAGCAACTTCTGATTGAGACTCAGGGTTGAGGACGGACTGGGCATTCTGAAACTTGAGCAGTTGCTGTCGGACCTCTCGAAGCCGACCCTCGGCACGCGCCACCTCCTTCTTTACGAAATCAACCTGCTCATGAGCCATCTGCTCCGATATCTTGTTAATGAAAAGCTCCCCCTCCAAAGTAATGGCCTCAGCCAGTTTCTGAGCCATATCAGGGGAATAGGCATGAACGGTGACGATGACAACGTTGTTCTCCGGATCAATCTTGGCTCGTACCATTTTGCGATATCTCTTAAGAAAATCCTCCTTGCTGGCATCCTTGGAAAAGAAACGTAGAAAATCCGCACCAAAATCCTGGAAGTGTGTGCGCAGGCTAAGCTTTTGCTGAAGGATTTTCAGAAGATTGGGCGAATGAATGTACTCCTGGGCCAAACCGGCATCCTCACGAGAAGTTGATGGGGCACTGCTTAAAAGCCCCAACCCCAAGTCCAATCCACCCAATTCCTCCCCTGCCTGCTTAACGATAAAACGGGTCTCGGCTTCGTATAGCCGGGATGCCATGAATAGCTGGTAAACTAAAACCAGCACCAGAGGTAATACCACGGCCCACAAGATTTCCTTCCTTTGCATGTATTGTAAATGCTTGCTCGTTGAAGAAATTCAAAAAAGAGGAAAAAAGCCTACGCAAAGCATGTGATCTGGCGAGAAGATAATAGAAACCGAAGCGGAGTGGCAGGCTTGGTCAACAAGCTCAAATTGGTTGCTTTTGCATGAAAACCGTCCAATGTTCTGTAACCTCTGAATGCCCCGCCCACTCTGATGAATCCGGCCAGCCCAGCAATCGTTGCCTGGAAACTGCAACGCAATGTTGTCTTCGCATTATTCATTCGCGAGCTAAAGGCAAGGTTCGGCCATTTCCGCCTTGGTTATCTCTGGGCAGTCGGCGAGCCCGTCGCCATGGTTGCAGTGTTGTCTGCCATTCGCCTGGCTTTGGGCAATGCGGACATCGCGGGAGTCCCCTACCCGCTGTTCTTCGCCTCCGCCATAATCCCGTTCTTCTTTTTTCAAACCACCGTAAACCAGTGCCTTCTTGCCGTTGAAAACAATATCCCCCTCCTCAACTACAGGATCGTGAAACCGGCCGATCCCGTGATCGCACGATGCCTCCTTGAATTATTCATTTACACGGCAACCGGGTTTTTAATCATCGGCGGGCTGGTCTGTCTGGGGTTCACCTTTAGATGGAACGACACGCTCGGTGTGATCGCCGTGATGTCGTGCCTTGGTGCATTCACACTTGGCCTGAGCCTGTTGGTGGCAGTGAGCGGCGCTCTAATGCATGACTCCAAGAAAGTCGTTCCTATATTGATCCGGCCATTTTTCTTCATCTCCGGCATCTTCTTTGCCGCAAGTTCACTCCCATCAGGGATCCGGGAGTTGCTCCTCTGGAATCCCCTGCTTCATGTCAGCGAACTCATTCGCGAGTATATGTTTGCCGACTACCAATCTCATGAAGGCAGCTTGGGATTCCTTTTTACCACATCCCTTGCCAGCCTTTTCCTGGGGCTTGCCACCTATCGAACGAACCGCATCCGCCTGACCACCAGCGGACAAATCCGCTAGCTCCTCCCTCCAAGACCAAGTACGTCCTATGTTATCGATCCGCAACCTTACCAAGTCCTACAAGACCGGGACTGGTCGAAACTACGTCTTCCGGGACGTTTCAATCGACTTTCCAGAAGACGTCAACATCGGCATCATCGGCCCCAATGGAGCAGGAAAATCCACCCTCCTGCGCATACTCGGCGGAATCGACCACCCCGATTCAGGCTCAATAAACTGCGACCGTACCATGTCCTGGCCGTTGGGACTCCGCGGAGGATTCGTCGGGAACCTCTCGGGACGCGAGAACTGCCGGATCGTCTGCAGCTTGTATGGCATGGATACCCGCACAATCCGCAACAAGCTGGGATTTATAAAGGAGCTTTCAGGCATCGGCGAATATTTCGAGGAGCCGGTGAAGTACTACTCCACCGGCATGGGGAGCCGCGTTGGGTTCGCACTGAGCATGGCCTTCGACTTCCAGATTCTCCTGATTGATGAGCTGATCTCCGTTGGTGACCGCAACTTCAGGCAGACTGCGAGGAACGCCATTGATGAGAAACGTGGGCAATCCAACGTCATCATGGTCTCACACAGCATGGGCAGCATGCGGGATTTCTGTGACATCGGTATTCTCCTGCGGGACGGGGAGCTCACAGTCTACGATGATCTCGATGAAGGTATACGCGCCTACCTCCCCAAGGAAGAGGAAAAGGAGACATACGACCTAACCACGGAGGACACCCTGAAAGTCGGCAGTCACCTCTTCACGGCCCATGAAGACCGGGAGGCTACAAACTTGCGGGAGCAAATCAATGGGCGGCTTCAGCAAATTGAGCAAGCACTCCGGGATGGCGACTCCATCCATGACGAGGGAAAGCTTTTCCACCAGCTTGGACTCGCTTATTCCCGCCTGGGAGACCTAGACCAAGCGATTAAATATTTACACAAGGCTCTTCAGGAGCACCCAGACAACCCAAGCTATCACATTCAGATGGTCAACGCAGCAATGCAGAAAAACCGTGTGGAAGAAGCTGAAACCGTGTTGGCTGAAGCTTTTAAATCCTGGCCAGAGAACCCTTGGCTCCTCAATCAGTTAGGTAATTTAAAAACCCTCCAAAGGCAAACCGCCGAGGCATTTGACGCCTACTCAAAAGCCGCTGAACAAGTCCCGGACAATGCTGGAATCCGACATTGTTTGGCAGTTACACTTTTGTCTCAAGGAAAAATGGAGGACGCACTCCAACACTGTCTCAAGGCTATCGAAATTGATGATTTAAACCCAACACCATTCCGAACCCTAAGCCGCATCCTGGCCGCCCAAGGTCTATACAAAGATTCCATTCGTGCCCTAAGGGAGGCCAACGAGAAGCAACAAGCGCAGTCCAGAACGTTGTCGACGGAGAACTCCGAACTTAAAGCAATTCGAGTTCTGCTTGAAAAGGCAACGGAACAAATCGGTTAGGCCTTGTCATAAAAGAACCAATAAGATCCCAAGCCCCCTACTTAAAGCGTGTCGAAACCCACCCGCTCGAAAATATTAAGATAGCCACCCCGAGTCGCGTTATAGATTTGAACGCGTCCTTGGTCATGAACAACACGGGCATGCGCAAACGCCTTTTCCATTTTTGCAAGAGGCGCCGCATTTACCCATTCACCAACCTGGCGATACGCGGCATTAAAATGGTTTTGGTCGGTGACAGTGGCCATCAGGTCTTCGTCCTCTGCGCCCGACTCTCCTTTGTAATGGTGATCGCAACCAAGCAAATAGATAGGCTCAAGGCCCATGTGTGCAGCAATTTGTAGGTTTGCATAGGTGACAGTGAATCCACCAAAAAGCCCATCGGCCACATTCATCGAAAAGGCATGACCATCAGCTGGAGCTTCCAGATCCCAAGGCAGGTGTTGAAAATGCCGATGGTGGATTCCAGGTTGGGAAGTATAGTCCCAAGGCGAACTTACAGAAGGGAAATGGCTGACCATCTCGTCCCGAATCTTTTCCCACAGGACATCGTCGCAGACCGTGAAGTGAGAAGGTCGCCAACTGGTTTCGTCAAAAGCTAAATAGATCTTGTTGGCCGCCAGGGTGATTTCCCCCTGCAGTTGGTCAAGATCAGTCATTTTAAGGCTGGGCCCATTCCCGATCACAAATCCACGCCGACCCAAATGGATGTTTCGAAGTGATTCCCAATAGGGCCGTGATCTGCGGACACGCCAAAACTTGCAGAACTTGTGAATCAGGCGCGCAAGGGGGTTCATCAACATAAAGCCTCGCTGAACTTATCGATCCGCATTGTATATTCGGTCGATCAAGTCCATAAGCTTGAACGCATCATCCGAACTCCCCAGGGAAACAGGTTGTCCCTTCTCAATACTATCAAAAAAGGTTCCAATTTCTGAACGCCAAGAAGTATCAACGTGAAAGGTATAGGATTCGTCCGGCCCCCAATCCACTGCGGGACCACTGCTGCGGTTTCGTGAAATGGTGAGCACCTCGTCGCCGTAGCTGTTGCTCGAGGTCTTGAAGCCGTTGATTACAATGTGTCCCTTGGTCAGGAAAATCTCAAAAGAAAAAAGGTGGCGCCACTGGGTCATGGTGGAATGTAAAGAAGCAACCACACCGGTCTCGTGATTCCGAAGATTTGCGAAAACATTGTCCTCAATGCCATCCAGCTCCCAATAAAGGTTCGAAACCATCGACTGAACCTCATGGAAAGTATCACCAAAATAAAGGAAAAGGTCGAGCATGTGGATGCCTTGGTCCAAAAGAATGCCACCTCCAGCCAACGTCTTATTTGCCCGCCAGTTTTTGAAGAAGTGCTCATTGACGCTTTTACCATAACGTCCACGCATCCATAGGATATGCCCCAGTTCACCAGATTCAATGACCTCTTTCGCCCGAACAACACTACCGTGATGTCGATGGTTCAGTCCGTATTGGAGGCATTTCCCGGTTTTCTTTTCAACATCCTGGATTGCCCGGACATCATCCGCATTCATCGCAGGCGGTTTTTCACAAAAAACATGTTTTCCTGCACGAAGACCGGCCAAGGTTAACTCCTTGTTGCGAAAATTGGGCGTGCAGACAAACAGGGCATCAATTTCCGAATTTTCAATGATCTCAGCTTCGGTCTCGACCCGATGCACACCTTCTATCTCGAATGGTTCAGGATCAAAAGCGGCGACGATCTCTCCTCGGGCACTTTCATTAATTGCCTGAGCACGGATGCGACCCATTTTTCCAAATCCTATAATGCCTGCTTTTATCATGTCCTAAAGTCTTTTGATAAAATTCAAAAGGTCACACGCACAGCCTTCAATGAAATCCTGACAAGTACTGGCAACATGTGGGGTCATGAAAAACCCCTGCCCGACAAGGTCCCGCAAGGGACCATGGTATGGCTCCTCCCAAAAGACATCAAATGCCGCATGCAATCTTCCTTTTTCAATTTCAGCATAAAGGGCCGACTCTTTGACAATCGGGCCGCGGGCGGTGTTAACAACCCCTGCTCCATCAGGAAGCAAGCCAAGCTGCTCTGCGCCTAAAAAGTCACGTGTCTCTTCAAGCAAAGGAATGTGTAGTGTGACGATTGACGCCTGGGGCAGTTTTTCTTCCAAGCTACCAACGGTTCCCAATTTTGGGTCGTGAAGATCAACCTCCATCAAATTCTTCATCTTTTGGGCAACTCTTCCACCGATATTCCCGCCTCCAACTACAAGCAAACGCTGAGATGAGAGGGCACGCCGCGGATACTTCATCCATTGGTCAAGCTCCCCTACGTGATTATAGGCAAGGCCAAGTATCAAATGACATGCAAAATTTGCTGTTTCTTCATGGATGCTTTCCCTCGTTTTGATACTTGGAAGTTCAATCTCCACACCCCGTACTGCCGCAGCTTTAAATGGTACATTGTCTAAACCTACACCCGTCTTGAAGATTCCTCTTAACCGGGGAAACTCATCAAGGTTGATCGGCTTTGAACCTATTATGACAAGCTCAGCCTCCCTTGGTTCCACGGATTCCGTGAATGATTCGATCAATCCATTAAGAGTTGCAGTATTTTTCCAAATCCTCATCCATCAATCAGATTGATCCTTCCATTGGTGGCAACTACATTGGTCTGCCAGTCTGCGTTCGGCAGATCCCATGAGATGTCACCCCCAGCTGCCTTGACCAACGCAAGACCTGCAGCCACGTCCCAAAGCCATATTGAATCCTCCATGTACGCTTCAAAAGAACCGGCGGCAACCAACGCCAATGACAAGGCCGCTGAACCAATCAAGCGCTTCTTTTTTACGGACTGTAACTGCCTCACATACTGCCGTAGCGAATTCTCATCATATGCCATACCAGTCGGGAAGCCAGTAGCAAGAACGGCTTTATTGGTACGATCCACGGATGAAACATGGATCGGTTCACCATTAAGAGAAGCGATATCCTTGGACGCCAAACCCACATACTTGTCATCATGCATAAAGTCATAAATTACCCCCAAAACCGGTTGGTCGTCTTCCCACAGGGCAACTGAAGTACAGCATGCGGGAACGCCCCTGGTATAATTCATCGTCCCATCCAACGGATCTACAATCCAGCATTTATTCCAGGTTTTGCGAATGGAATAGTCCAATTGTTTGTTTTCTTCACTTATAATTGGAATATTCGTTTCGAGCAAAAATTGATTGATTACATCATTGTCAGTATTTTTTTCTAACTCCTTACAA
>CAJWSN010000047.1 GCA_913046175.1 uncultured Opitutia bacterium | reverse complement strand
TGGTGTTATAAGCCTTTGAGCAGGTTTGCCGTAATAATACGGACCTATAAAATGGGTTCATGCATTGCAGAATCCAGATTTTCTCAAACGCGGTTCAACATTTACAACGATCCGGCAAAAATACGGGTGTACTACCCAAAATCAAGGGATCGAGTCCCCAGATGTCTCTCCTTCTGCATGGTCCCCCTTTGCCTCGATCGTATCTCTTGAATCCGTTCCCGCATTCAACTCATTGATCCTGGCCTGTTCAGAGTCAGTCTCGGGGGCAAGAGCATCTTCCGTTGAAAAGTCCGGGGTTTCTACAGCCACATTTTCAGGTTGCACAGGTTCAGGAGAATCATTGACCGCCTCAACTTCTTTGGAAAGAGAATGTTGTTCATCTTTTGGTTGGGATATTTTCTCCTCTTTAGTGGAACGCTTTACAGCAGAATTGCCCGGGCTGGAAGTAACGTTCCCATCCCGAACAGGTGGTGCAAATAATTTTCCATCACTATATTCCGTGACAAAGCCAGATTGAACAAGCCATCGTAAATCTTGGGCCAAAGTAGATGACTCGGGCTTTTCGCCCACCCATTCCGGTAATTTATCGCTCTCATCCAACTTCTCACCGTTATCCTGAGGGAGGGAGGAAGGTTCAGTGGTTTTTTCTTCGGAAGTGTTCTGCAGAAGTTGCTTTGCTGTCACACCCTGATTGTTCTCGAAAAAATCAATTAGGGCCTGAATCGAGTCAGAGAACAAGGTTTCGGGTGTTCGATACTGACGCTTTACGGCACAGGCAAAGGTGATGCCTCCTTTACCTCCACGCTTGTAGATGGTGAAGTTGGCCCGACGCAAACGACCTCTCAGGTAGTTAGAAAAGTCCAGAGGAAACTTCAATTGTTGTTCCAATACGGCCTCAATGGATCGGCGAATCCGGTTTTGTGGCAGTCTTTCCAGAGTTTTCCCGTGGACACGGCACATTTCAGCACGCTTGACCACTTTATCCTTGTGATCCATAAGCAAATGGCGACGTGCCTCCTCCAAGTGGTTAAAAACCTGCTCTGTTCCTTTCCGCTTATACTTAAACCCCTTCTTCATCGACTCCAACCAAGAGTCTATTGCCTCCTTGTCCGATAAAGTCTCAACACGGGAGAGAAACCGTTCAAAAGTCATGTTGTCAATCTTGCTGGCAAAATGTTCCTGCAGAATATGCTGATAACGGTGATAGTTGGGCGGTCCCAGTAACTCACCAGTCACGGTACACCTGTTGACAACGTTGAAAGTTCCCTTGGGAGGTTCTAATTCGATTTCCTCCAACTCAAAAAACAAATCCAGATGATTCGCAAGGACATGGGCAACTGCCTCATCCTCTGTTTCGAATCCAATCTTTTCTGGAAAGGAGAGAAAAAATTCTGAAGCCTCGGGGGGGGCATCCTTTTTCGGAAATACCTTGGCCACAAAACGTTCGGGTTTCGAAAGAAAAAGCCGGGCAAGTTCAAAAAGCTCATAGGTTCGACAGGAATCCCGCATGGCCTTTGTCAGCGCAGAGAATGCCGCACCGTCAGGCTGTAACTGGACGTCATAATCCGGAAGATATGGCTGGGAAGGCCGACCTCCGCGAACCCCGCCCTGTCTGCGATCAGGTCGACCTCGAGGGGAACGACGATCACGACCGGCACCACTTTCTTCTGAGTAACGACGACTTTTCCCCTTATTCGACTTTTTCTGGTCTGAATGCGCAAACTTGTTCCCACCATCCTTGGGTTTTGAAGCCCAACTTGGCCCAAAATCCAAGTTGCTCAAAGAACTCAGGTCAAGAGACAGGCTGTCCTCGCTAGGGTCGGGATTAGATTCGGATTCCGTCATGGAATTGAATTAATTGGTAAGGGTTACTCAAAAATAGGGTCACCAATTAATAGTAAGGATGCCCTTTCTGGCAAGATTGTTTAGGGCAGTTGACGGATTGCAGTTTTACGAAAAGCCATCAGGATTTCAGAAAATTACATTATTTCATGAAAAAAATCATCTGGCTCCTCCCTGTCGTTCTGCTTGGAAAAATCCCTGCCGTAGAAAAAGAAAAGCAACCCAATTTTCCCCGGCCAAAAGCTGCCGCCTCACACAAGGCCATACCTCATCCTCGAATCATTCAACCCATTCCCCGCATCGCACGCTGGGAGTATTGCATTTTGGAGGTTAGAGGGAATGAAGCGCAATCGGGCCCTTTCCAGTTGCATATGCCAAACAGAAGTTCCGGCCGCTCAAGGGACTTGGGCAAGGTCTTTCGTGAAGTTCACATTCAACTGGTGAAGACTTCCAGAATCGATGAGATCAATGCACTGAACACCTTGGGGACCCTCGGCTGGGAACTGGTATTCAGTCAGAAAAAGGAAGGCCCTACTGGCCATCATATCTTTTATTACCTAAAAAGAAGAATCTGATGACAGACTTTTTCGTCTTGCCACAATGAAACGCTTATACAACTGTTTTACCCATACGAAATAGGATTTGCCATGCGCTATACATTTACATTTGAGATTCCAGAAAAACGAGGTTCCCACGAAAACAACCATGTCGACTTTCTGAAGGCTGCCGCAAAACAGTTGGATGAAACTTTGAGTTATGCAACCAGTCGTGAAGGCAGACGCCTTATGGCCAAGCTCAAGGAAAAAGCGGGTTGTGACGAGTGGGAATTAATTCAGGAATGCTGGGAGGCAAATGATGAATTACTAGGCAAAAAGTCATGTGCCGTATTGGGTGAAGCACTAACCGGTGGTTCAACCGCAAAAGCATCCAGCCCATTTACCAAAGTATCCAAAAAACCTGTTCGTCCAGCAAAAAAAGCGCCCGAGGAAAAACCTGATCCAATAGAGGAGGAAGAAGAACCTGAAACGCCCCAAGACATCGTTCCCCCAAAAAAACCAAAGTTTCCTTTCAAAAAGAGTCCAGATACCGCCACCGCCACAGAGGAGGAAGATGAAGACCCAGCCGAAGAAGAAATTGCTGAACAGGAAGAACTGCTCCCTGAATTCGAGGACGATGCTGAAGAAACTATTTCAGAAGAGGGTGTGGAGGATATTGAACCAGCTCCACCTTCAGGACCGCCTTCAACGCCTCCCTCCAAGATTGGAAGCATCAAGCGCCCCGCCAAAGGAATGACAGGCTTTGCAAAGAAGTCGTCCCCATTTAAAAAGATGCCAAAATTCAAGAAGCCATAACCAGAAAAATAAAGTTTTTTCCCACAAGGTCCTGTGTTCATACTAACGCAGGGCCTTATTTTTTGTAATAACGTTCTCCACGAAGGAAAATACCCGAATTTTATAGCAAGAACCCAATCGTAATTAAAAAATATAGCGGCTTAACGATCAGCTCAAATGTTTGCTAGATTTGCATAATCATGTCAGAGTCCCGAAAGGAAAGCTTGCAAAACGAGGGGAAACCCCTTTTTTCCAACCTCCCTCCATTCTGGGAGAAATCCCACACCCTGCTCAGGTGGCGGAATTGGTAGACGCGCCAGGTTGAGGGCCTGGTGTCCGAATAGGACGTGCGGGTTCAAGTCCCGCCCTGAGCACCATTTCCCGACTACCCCTGCTGTTCGCTCAAGCCCTTGACCAATGCACGGACAAGTGCGGGTCCCCGGTAGATCATCCCGGTGTACAATTGCACAAGGGAGGCGCCCTCATCCAGTTTGCGAGCCGCACTTGCCACATCCATGATGCCCCCTACGCCAATGATGGGGAGGCATCCCCCAGTCGTGCGGTGGATGAACCGGATGACCTTGTCAGAACGACCCTGCAGTGGATTGCCGCTGAGGCCTCCATTTTCCTTAACGTTCTTAAAAGTGCCGGGGCGGGCAATCGTTGTGTTGGTGGCAATCACCCCATCATAGCCAAGCTCCAGCAGTATGGCCAGCAGGGTCTCAATCTGAATGTAGTCCAGGTCCGGGGCAATCTTGACGAGAATCGGGACGGGTTCCGTCCCCAGGCGTTTTGCACGATCCAGATTCTCATCCTGTATGGAGCCAAGAAGTTCCCGAAGGTAGCTTTCCTCCTGCAGCTTGCGCAACCCCGGCGTGTTGGGACTGCTGATGTTGACCGTGAAATAGTCGGCCAAATCCGCAAGTGCACGAAAACAGTCCAGGTAATCCTGGACCGCATCCTCCAGTGGCGTGCTCCGGGCCTTGCCAATGTTGATGCCCACGGGAATCATGCGGCGCTTCCGGGGCATGGAGCGGCCAATACGCAGCGCCATCATTTCCGCACCCTCGTTGTTGAACCCCATCCGGTTGATAATGGCCTCCTCCTCCGGATAACGAAAAAGCCGGGGGCGCTCGTTGCCAGGCTGCTTCCTTGGCGTGACCGTGCCCGCCTCGACATGTCCAAACCCCATTGCAGCAAATGCAGGGAGACACTCTGCATTCTTGTCGAGACCAGCCGCCAAACCCACAAGGTTTGGGAAATCCAGCCCAAACAAGCGTACCGGCTGGGGCCCCGCCATGCCGTTAAACCGGTGCATCCAACGACAGAGCGGCCTCAATTTACTCAACCAGGACAAGCCATGAATTGTATGTTCGTGGGTATCCTCTGGATCCATCCGAAAAAGGAGCTTCCTAACAAATTTCTCGTAAAATGGATCAATCACTGGTTGAAGGGAATTTGAAGAAAATTGGAGACCTTTGTCTAATTTTTCTTGAAATTTGGGTATCCAATTCTTTTTACGCTGGTGCAAGACAACTTTTAAAATTAATCCTCTTAAACTCAGGAATTTATAGATAATGGCCACTGCAACCACACAACTAAAGTGGTGTACCGTACGCTTTGCCAACGAAAGCCTCTGGTGGGTACAATCCGTCAACCCCGGCATCCATTGGGATTTTGATAAACTTGCCATCATTGATCCCAGGCAGCTTCAGCACCTACTTGAGATCTTGAGCTCCATGCGGGAATACGGCCTGCAACACGACATTGTGGAGAACGCGTTTTTCAAGTTTAAGCTGCAGAAGGAAATGACCAACAAGCGCTTTCGTCTCGAAAGGACGCGTGATTCCATACACGACCCGGACCACGCCCTCTTTGCCCTGCCCAATGACATTGACGAGGAACAAGGTCCCTTCGAGGATTTCATGAGCCATATACTGCGGGTGCGTGTCAGGATGCTTAACGACTTGATCGATTCGGACCAACCGCTGACACCGGAAGATGTGGACGCAGAAATTCGGGAGGCCCAGAATACAGATCTCCTGGAGGAGCAGACATCCCATTGTTTTGCCGAGATCACCGCAGTCCTCGAATACACCCCCGAGGGCGTCGACGCTTATGACATCAAGGAGACTGCGGAGAGTGAAAAGGCAGCCAGCATTGAGACACCCGGCGACAAGGAACTTGCTGACGGCTACGATGTTCTCAACGAGGACGACGAAGCATTTAAGCAGGACAAGGAGGCTCTTACCTGGGACCAGGAGGAGGAGGAACAGCAAAGAAAACGAGACAACCCAGAACTGGACGACATCATGGATGAAAGAATGGATGTCGAGGAGAAACCCAAGCCACGTCGTGGACGACCAAGAAAAAATCCCATCGACTGAAACAATCTTCCATGCAGACCAATATATAAGATTTCACATTGCATGGGAATTCTGGAAATCCAGCTTGAAAAAAAGGCATTTTTGGGCATGTTATACTATCCTCGTGTCTGATTGCATTCCCTCACCTCGTCTCTAAAAGACTGTCACCTGCGAGAGGCGGGTAGTTACCGTAGCATGCCCCTAGAGAAAATTATCGTTCTCGACGATGACCTGATAATACGGAAAACCCTGGAGGATTACCTCCGGAAAAAAAGGTATTCCGTAAAGTCCGCTCAAACCATCAATGAAGCACAGAAGCTGCTCCTGAAGGACAGCTACGACCTCATTTTCATTGATCTTAAACTCCCGGACGGTGACGGAACTGAAATCCTCAAGGAGTTGACACAAATTCCCAACAGTCCAATGCCCATCATGATTTCCGGGCATGGCAGTGTGGAGTCCGTCATCGACTGCATGCGCCTCGGTGCCCGGGATTATGTGCTGAAGCCTTTCGACACCGACCAGATTGAACTGGTGCTGAAGCGGGCGGAGAACTACAGCCAACTGCTCAAAGTTAATCAGTTTTACAGCGAGCAACAGAACGATGGCAGCCAATTAATTGGTGAGGATTCATTGATGAAAAACCTTGAGAGAATCATCCGGCGGGTTGCCAAGACGGAAGCCACCGTCCTCATCACCGGGGAAAATGGCACGGGCAAGGAACTGGTGGCCATGGAGCTTTTCCGTAACAGCATGCTCGCAAACCAGCCCTACATTCGGGTCAATTGTGCAGCCATCCCTGAGAACCTGATTGAAAGCGAGTTCTTCGGGCACGAAAAAGGTGCATTCACCGGGGCACTCGCCCGACGTGAAGGCCGCTTTGAACTCGCCAACAATGGAACCATTCTCCTCGACGAAATCGGCGAAATATCACAACAGGTCCAAATCAAGCTGCTCCGAGTGCTTCAAGAGCGCGAATTCGAGAGAGTCGGAGGATCGAAGACGATACGGGTCAGCGTGCGAGTGCTGGCCACAACCAACCGGGACATCCTAAAGGCAGTGGAAAAGGGGGAATTTCGCGAAGATCTCTACTACCGACTCAACGTTTTCCCCATTCATGTACCTCCACTTCGTGAACGAGGGCAGGATATTCTGATCCTGGCAAGGAACTTCCTCGAAAAATTCTCTAGGCAGCACAACCGGCATTTCCCTGGTTTTTCCAAAGAAGCTGAAAAGACACTTCTTGAGCACCGATGGCCCGGTAATGTGCGCGAACTGCAAAACACAATTGAACGTGCCGCAATCATGGCACAAAAGGGCAAGGCTATTCCGCCAGCATTCCTGGGCATCCGTCCACTTAGTTCCCATCCCATTACACTGGAAATGGATCATGACCCGGAACCTGAGGAACAAACACCTGTTCCACAGGAAACCCAGGAAACACCCGCGGAAGAAGTCGCTCCTGACCCTGCACCCGTCGAGACAGCCAACGGGCACCACCATGAAAGCGGTCAGCTAAAGACTCTGGAAGTTGTGGAACAGGAGCAAATACTCCGCGCGCTCAGCATGAGTGGAGGCAATAGAACCCAGGCTGCTGACATGCTCAAGATCAACATCCGAACCCTGCGCAATAAAATCAACCTGTACAAGGAGGCCGGGATTGAAATCCCCTCCTGAGGACGACAAGCGCAATTCACAAGTTAGTCATCCGCTGACTCACCCTCTTTCTTCTCCTGGGGATAAAGTTTTGCCTGCATGTCGCGAACCTCACTGATTTTTGAGCCAAATCCAACATCCGCAGCATTTTCCAAGGCAACTTTTGAGAGGAGTTGCTCATTCTCCCGGTCAATGTAGAAAATCTGCAAAGTCTTGTTCTGGGCCTTCTGCATAAGCTTGGAACCATCCCCAAAAGGAGAAAAGTCTTCCCGGCGAAGAGTCTTCAGCGCGGAGAGGGAATGATCCAGCAGGAGGAGCAATTCCTGTTTTTCCTCCAGGATTTCCGGGGAAGGGGGAGACCCCTGGCTTTTCATTTGATGATTCTCCCTCATGAGAAGGTCGTAAACCTTCTCACAAAGTCCCAGGTGTTCGCGCAGGATTTGTTCGGGTTGCATGGTAATTGTTGGAGGAAAAACTTTTGAGCGGCAGGAAACAGACACTGCGCAAGGAATCAATACCAATCTCCAAGGGCTTCTAAAAAACAACCGGTATCAAGAGGGGAAATATTCCGCATCCTGAAGACAGGCCGCCCTGGGACCAACACCTATCGAGAGTCACGCCCTAGTTTTCCAGGCGCTTGATCTCATTCTGCGCGGTGAGGTTCCATCGCAGATTCTTCAACCGCCATTCAGCCATTCGATAAATGAACTCTTCCTGCGGGGACAGGATGCTGTCGAGTTTGGAAATTTCAGAACCAGATTTTTTTTCAACGGCCTCACGCTGAATATTCGACCACTTTTTTTGGCCCGCACCCTCAACATCAACCTGCCAGGTCTTGGGATTCTTATCCGCATTGGTCAGGATTTCGTAGGCCTCAATAGCCTTGGCGTTGTACATGCCACCACCGAGACGTTCAAAACATAGCCCCAGTTGGTAGACAACAGGAGCCTGCCATTTCGCGCTGGGGTCGAGGAGAATCATCTTCTGGTAGACTTCAATGGCCTTCAGGGTCTCCCCATCTTCAAAATACTCGTTGGCAACCTGGTTGCCCGCTTTTTTTTGCCAACCAACCCACTGGTCTATCTGCCTGCCAATCTCAAGCATTGCCTCCTCGTCTGCCCGCTCACCAGACTCATTCTTCCAGAAGGCTTCCTCGCCCTCGTTGGATTTTGGAGTCCAAGTATAAACTTTGGGCTTAAATTTTGTGCTCTGCAAATAGACAACGCCCGTCTTGCCTTTTGGTTGGCTGAGAACTTGGTTGCTGATTTCCGCCAGCGCAACCTTGGTTGCCCGTCGGCCATTGGCTTCAATCCAAGTCCCCCTGTCATCATCCCACTCATACCTCTGGGGCAAATCCTTGGTGTTCCTCAGGGTTACCTGTTGAGCACGAACCCCCTTGTTGGCTTTATCCAAGAGCATGCGAATCTGTTTGTGGGCCTTGTCCCGGTTGGCCTCGCCTCCAAGACGCTTATAGATAACAGCGAGCAGGTAGTGGCTTTCCGGCGCATGTTTGTGGTCCGGATAGGCTTCGTAAAACGCGATGTTGTCCTTGCCGCAATGCGTAAGGTAGGCTTCCGCCTCCGCAAAAGCTCTCTTTTGGTTACCGGGATCCGGCTCCTCATTGGCACTTAGATACTTACAGGAGGCCCGCTTGAATTCAACCCGGGCACGATTCCTGGATGACCCCGGGAGATCCAAGTCCTGTAAGACGAGCAGGCGGTCAAAGAACTTGACTGCGTTTTCAAGGTCACCCATTTGCAGGAAGAGGTCAGCAATCTCGATTTGAGCCCTTCGGGAGGTTTGATCAAACTCCCGCTGTTCTTCTGCGTTTCGAGGAGAGCGAACGGTCGTGCTGAGCACACTATAGTAACTTTCCATGGCCTTGTTAAAGGCACCAAATTCACGATAAAGGTTGCCGAGGCGAAAATAAACTTCAGGCAGTTCCGAGTCACCCGGGAATTTTGCGATGAAGCGTTCGTACATCTCAATCAGCTTCACCCG
>CAJWSN010000046.1 GCA_913046175.1 uncultured Opitutia bacterium | reverse complement strand
CAGGGTACATCAAAAGGTGGATCGAAAAGTAAATCAAAAGGTGGGTCGAAAAATAAATCAAAAGGTGGGTCGAAAAATAAAAAAAGAGGTCGGTCGAAAGGTGGCGTAATTAGGTCGAAAGGGGTGCTGGAAGCCAGTTCTCAAGGCTGCGCCCTTGCCTTGGTTTTCCTTATGGTGCTGAGAACGCACCTCTGGAAATTCATGTTCCAGCTCGCGCGCGATCTCCGGGCTGCGATCTCCCGAACAATCATCCACTATTAGGATTTCCAACTGCAGGGTGTCATCAGCAATCGCACGCACAAGCCCCACGGTGTTGCGAAGGGTTTTCTCCTCGTTGAAACAAGGAATTACTATTGAGGCGGTGAACATGGCTGGTTTGTGAATCTTGTTGAAGAGCATCCTGCGCTCAATTCATTTTTTAAATGTCTAAAAAGCCTGGATTCCAATAGAAAAACTGCTTGCAGAAGTAAACTGTGCGGATTTCTTTTGCCAAATCAATTGAGCCAACGTGGAACGAAGCAGGCACAACCATGAACAAAACGGACCCAGGGAAAGGGAAGTTCACAACCATCACGCAATGCGTGAGTGGGGGAATCCTCATGGGACTTGCCAATCTTGTACCGGGAATCAGTGGGGGGACCATGCTGGTCGCATCAGGGATTTTTCCGCGCTTTGTTGAATCCCTCGCGGAAGCCAGCACGTTCAAGTTTCGCCGTGAATCCATTATTGTCCTATGTCTTGTGGTTTTTTCTGCAGTGGTGTCCATCTTTCTGCTGGCTGGCACGATCAAGGGCTTGGTCGTGGAACACAGGTGGATCATGTTCAGCCTGTTCATTGGGCTCACACTAGGTGGTCTTCCGGTCGTCTGGAACATGGCCAAACCAGCGGAGACAAGCCTCTGGCTGGGTGCACTGGGAGGCTTTTTGCCCATGACGGCCCTGGCCTGGGCACAAGCCAACAGCACATCGGCAGGAGCAGCCAGCGAAGGCGTGTTCATACTGTTCCTGGCAGGCCTGGCCGGCGCAAGCGCCATGATACTGCCTGGAGTCAGTGGTGGATATCTGCTTCTCATTCTGGGAGTCTATGTTCCCATTCTCGGGGCAATCGATTCAATCAAGGAGGCAATTGCCCAAGGGAGCTGGGAGACTGCGATAGCGCCTGGCCTAAACATATGCCTGCCTGTGGGGCTGGGTGTGTTGCTTGGCGTGGTGGTGGTCAGCAACCTCTTGAAGACAATGTTGGCACGTTATGAAAAGCCAACCCTTGGGGTTCTGCTTGGATTCCTGGCGGGTGCGGTGTTTGGCCTTTGGCCGTTCAAGCAGGGCGTTAAACCCGTGGTTGGTGAAGTGTTCAAGGGCCAAGCCATGACCCCGGAGCTCATTCAGGAACTGGACCCCGGGAAATACCCCACCCAATTCTTTGCTCCAGACCTGCTACAGGTATGCGCAGCCGTCGGTCTGGCTGTCGGCGGGTTTGCGTTGACCTGCCTGATCGCTCGTATTGGAAACAAGAATCCCAGCGAAGGTTAAAATGGCCCCGACCCCACAAAACACCATAAGACGAGGAACCAGACTTTTAGCCGATAATTTTTCCGGGAGTGACAAGGGAGGACTTGAAAAACAACCCACAATTAGGCAATTTCGCACGAGACATCAATTGAAGCGCATGGGTAAAAATCTAGGCAACCAGCATGGGTGACGATTACCCGCTGAAAAAAACGGGGCTGCTGGGAGGAAGCTTCGACCCCGTACACACGGGGCATCTTCTCATAGCGCGCGACGCCTTGGAAAGCCTGGGACTTGAAGAGGTGTTCTTCATCCCCGCAGCCCAGGCGCCACTGAAGGAAAACCGTCCTGCCGCAACAGCCGACCAGCGAAGGGCAATGCTGGAGGTGGCCATTCAGCACGAACCCAACTTCCGGATTCTGGACACGGAGCTGGAGGCTGGAGGTGTGAACTTCACGATCGACACTGTCCGCACATTGATCGCAAGTCATCCAGCTCATCAGTTCTTTTGGATTCTGGGTGGAGACCAGGTGCAAAGGCTGCCAGACTGGAAGGAAATCGATGAACTTAGCCGGGTGATCGAGTTTGCCGCACTCGAGCGACCGGGTCATCCGCTCACAACGCCGGACATTCCAAATCTTCGATGCCATCAAATTCACGGCCATACATTCTCCATCAGTTCCTCAGAAATCCGTGGACGTATAAAACAAAATAAACCCGTTCGCTATTTCGTCCCCGAAGACGTTGCAAAATATATTTCCAACCACCAACTGTACAAAGCTGATGTCATTAATTGAAACCAACCCCAAACGTACCAGTGAGGGCATACTGGAACACGTAAACATCTGTTGCCGCGCACTGGAGGACAAGAAAGTCGAGGACCTCACTATCCTGGACATGCGTGAGACACTTGCCATCACGGACTACTTTGTTATTGCCACAGGGACATCCCAACCCCACCTGAGGGCTCTATTCAAGGAGATGGACCAGGTCCTGACCGGACTCGAATACGAAATCCCCTCCAAGTGCAAGGATTACTACTCGGAATGGGTGGTGGTGGATGCGATTGATTTTGTCATCCACCTTTTTTCAAAGGAAAAACGCAATTATTACAGCTTGGAGCAGCTCTGGAAAGACGCCCCAATAATCAGCCCCGGATAAAAGCGGGGACTATACCCGGCGTTCTACTTTTTACTGTGGACCTTGAGCTCCGCACGCATTGGCAGGGAGAACTCAAAGCCGGCCTCCTGAATCGCAAGGGCGATGCAGGAAATGCTCTGCGCTGCAACATCCCCGGGTTCACACCCGGTTCGCAAGGCAATCTGGTTCAGCAACTCAAGTGTCTGGGGGCGACAGCGCACCTCCCGCTCTTCCGTCCTCTCGGCTTCAAGCAGGAAAGCCTCCAGGTCATCAGGCTTGGAGCCGGGGTCGGTAGACTTGGCAAGCTTGTCGATCAGCACCTTTTTCACACTCTTCTTTGCACGAACCTGATTTGTTGGCCTGCCCTTGGCAATCACCTTCTTTTTTTGAACAGGTAGATTTTGCCTCTTCACTGCAGCAACAGTATGGCCCGCAGGTTTTTTGGGGGCAACGGAGTCCACCGATTGTGGGGATGAAGAAACCTGTATCCCTGGAGGCGGAAAGGGCAGGTCAAGATTGGACAGGTCGGGGACAACAGGCGTACTGGATGTCTTGGGCGGTTTTGCGTTTTCCTTTTTTGGTGAAGGTTTCGCCGGAGCAGACTCAGCAATGCTTTGCGCCTCAGGAGAAGGAGTCGCCCGGGGTTTGGTGACATTCGGCACCTGATAAGCTGAAGCGCTGACCGATTCACGCGGGAATACAAGTTTTTTGCGGGGTTTCAGTTCGCTGGAAGAATCCAATACGATCCTCTCAAGCGCCTGGCCCATGCTGGCCTCAGGCCCAGAGGTCTCCTCCTCACCTTGCCTTGCCTCAACTGTCTCCATATTACCAGAAGTTGTTATAATACGTGTTGGTCGGACGAGTAAAGGGACAAGTTCAAAAAAAAAGAAAAATCGTTAAGATTACACCTGATTCAGACAAAAAAGTTTTGAGGCTCACAACAAAACCCACATTCTTTCACCAAGATTGATGAGTTCAGATGTTCTACGATGAAGTCAAGGTATCCCTAAAGGCTGGCGATGGCGGAGACGGCATAGTCAGTTTCCGGCGGGAAAAGTATGTGCCCAAAGGTGGCCCAAATGGAGGAGACGGCGGCACTGGCGGGAACGTCATCCTCCTGGGGGACAGAAACGTGGGTGACCTTCGCGCCTACCACTTCAAACCGGGGTGGAAGGCAGGAAACGGACAAGCCGGGATGGGCCGTGACAAGCATGGAAAGAACGGGGATGGACTCGAGCTCAAGGTACCTCTTGGTACGGTGGTCATCGACATCCTCTCGGGAAAACCCGTTGTGGAAATTCTGAACCACGGGGAGGAATTCATGCTCCTTGAGGGTGGGAAGGGAGGCTTGGGGAACCGACATTTCAAGTCGTCAACCAACCGTGTCCCCAGGCAATGCACCACCGGAAAACCGGGAGAGGAGGCCGGGTTCAGGTTCATCCTCAAGACAATCGCAGACGTGGGACTCGTCGGGTTCCCGAATGCAGGCAAGTCCAGCCTGACATGCCACTTCACCAACGCCCGCCCACGTGTGGCGCCCTACCCCTTCACCACACTGAACCCCTCGGTCGGGATAGTCGACTACGGCGACGACTACCGCACCATCCAACTGGCCGACATCCCGGGACTGATTGAAGGGGCCAGTGACAACCGGGGGCTTGGACACCGGTTCCTCCGCCATATCGAAAGGTGCAAGCAATTCATCCTCATCCTCGACATGGCTGGCGTCGATGAACGCGATCCGCTCGACGATTACAGGCAACTCCTCACCGAACTGGAGCAGTACGACCCGGCATTCCTCGACCGGCCCCGGCTTGTTGCAGCCAACAAGATGGATCTCCCCGGCGCGGAGGAAAATCTCCAGCGTCTGCGAAAAATCACCGAAGACGAAATCCTGCCACTTTCATGCGAAACTGGAGACGGTCTCGAAGAGCTAAAGACAAAGCTGTAGGTGCGTGTAGGTCTTAGTAAATAACCACAAGAGAGAGGTTTAGCTGCTAATCGAGGTAGCCAAGTAGTCCTGCAATTCCAATCGAGCATAACACAAGCGAGATAAACCAAACACCCATTCTCGTGGGCAAGGGTGTCCCCTGCCCACGGAGGAGTACGGCACATTCAGGATTGCCTTCGGAATAATAGACGGTGACGCCGGTCCCGGACTTATATCTGTCAAGACGAGACCGAGTCTTCTTCTCACTTAAGCAACTCAAATCGGGATTATCTGCAGTAATTAGAGTGCCAAGAAACCGTTCCCCGTGAACCTCGTATTCATATTTCAAACTAACACCATACGTGGTGCCACCACTTCCTCCGGCCGGACTGCTGGACTCGTATTCAGTCATTTCAGCAGAAAGAATTCGTCCATGTGTATTAACCCAAGACCGAGTGGAATTAGCCTTAGCCCTCAACTTGGTATATCCAATAATTACTGTAACCCCAAAAGCGAGAAAAAGTGTCGATAGGACGATTCTTAAAAAAAGAATGTCTCCAGTAATTGCATAGTGAAGGCCGGATAGCAAAAAAGCTCCACCTATTATTGAAATCAATATCAGACTCGCTTTGCTCATCTCTTATAATAAAACCCTCCTCTAACTAGGCAGTCAAGTACGGTAGCATCCCACAGGAATTGAATGCCCAATCAATACTCAAACAGTCTGTCGTAGAATTAGCGGTGCATGATCGGCGTGGGATGCAATGTGGGCGAGTCATCCCCCGCGTCGTATCGGCGCGGCGTTCACGACATCTGAGAAGCCTAGCTCGACATAGCAACAGCCCGTATTGCGGCCAGTCAGCCACCGCTCCCAATCAAACAGTTTCTCAGTAGCGCGGCCCCCCTAAACTATGGGACGTTATCCAGGAAAGGAGGAAGAAATAAACGGCATGGGAGTTAATCCCATCAACCATGAGCGGGTGAGTAGTATACCCCGCCGCCGAGGAGGACTTCCCCGTCGTAGAGGGCCATGACCTGGCCGGGCGCGAGGGCGCGCTGGACTTCATCAAAGAGAACAGTTGTACGGCCATCCGACTCGGGCACCAGCTCCACGGGCGTGGAGGAGTCGCGGTAGCGGGGCTTGGCCAGCAGACTCACCCGGCCGGGGACTTCGCGGTTGGTGAAGCTGATGGGGCCGAGCGTTGCGCGGCGGACGTAGATGGGGGCCTCAGGCTCGTCGAAGGCGACCAGCAGGTGGTTGCGTCCGGCATCCTTGCCGACAACAACGTAGGCCTTGTTGTCTGTATTGGAAGGCACGCCGATGCCTTTGCGCTGGCCGAGCGTGTAGTGATGGAGGCCACGGTGCTCGCCGACAACCTTGCCCAAATGGGTGAGGATTTCTCCGGGGTTGTCCGGAATCCGGGCGCGGAGGAATTCACTGATATCCACCTTGCCCAGGAAGCAGATACCCTGGCTGTCCTTTTTGTCGGCGATGGCGAAGCCCGCCTTCCGTGCAATCTCCCGGACTTCCGGCTTGGCGATGTCGCCGATGGGAAAGAGGGCGCGGAGGAGCTGGTCCTGCCGTAGCAGGGCGAGGAAGTAGGACTGGTCCTTGTTCTTGTCGGCGCCTTCGATAATGTCGTGCGTGCCGTCGGGATTCTCCCGCTTGCGGCAGTAGTGGCCGGTGGCGACGGCTTCGAAGCCGGCCTCAAGTGCGATGTCCAGGAAGGCGCCGAACTTGACTTCAAGGTTGCAATGAACGTCGGGATTGGGCGTGATGCCGGCCTTGTAGCCTCTGACCAGGTAGTCCACGACCTTCTCCCGGTAATGGTCGACGAGGTTGACCACCCGGAAGGGCACGCCCACCTGCTCCGCAACCGCACGCGCATCCTCGATCTCCTGTCCAGCCGGGCAATCTCCGAAAAAATTATCCTCGTGCTGCCAGGTACGGATGTAGGCGCCCTCCTGCTCAACATCCTCCCACCCCGCCAAAACATGCGCAGCAACGGAGCTGTCGACCCCCCCGGACATGGCGGTCATTACACGTTTCATTTTTTTAGGCTCACCTTTGGCTTGAATGTTTGAAGCAGTTCACATGTTTCTAGCCATGCAATGCCCACACCCAAGCGGAAAATTCTAAGAACGACATGGAAAACGCAGTCCTCCGGGCACCTGCTGCTGCGCGAACCATGGGAGAAGGAGAGTCCACCAGCAATCCTGGTCGGGGACTCCCCCCTGCCCCTCTCCCGGGTCCCCAGCATCGAGGCGGCCCAGTTCACAGGCTTTTACGAGGAATCCGGGACCCTGACATTTGTGGCCTTTCCTCATCAATACCCGCGAATTGATTTTGAAGAGGAGCCTCCGGTTCTTGCCGGCTCTTTCAACCAATGGGCAAATGCGGTCAAGAACAGGAAATGGCACCTTGAAGCCAACCGTGAGGCCAACCCGGCATATTGGTTCCTGATCCTCCCAAAAAATGAATTTCAGGATGATTCCGAAATTGAATTTAAATTCATCACCTTGGACGGGCAATGGCTCGAGCCACCCGGCAACGCCCCCAATCTAGTGCATCCCGGCAGGGGAATCACCAACTTCACACTGGTCCCCGGAAGCGTCAATTCACGTGTATTTCACTTCACGATACCGGAAACCCTGGAAATGGAGGGCGACCTGGTGATCCACTGGAAGGAACCGGGACATGAGGAAATGCACAAGCTGCCAAGGCTTAAGGAGTTCATTGAAAAGCAGAGTATCCTGCAACTTGGCGCCATCATTGAAGGAGATGCAACCATCTTCAGGATTTTTGCCCCGAGGGCGGAAACTGTCCGGGTCTCATTCTGGCAAATGGAATCCACACAAGAAAAGCAGCACCTTGATCTTCACCCCAATGAGGACGGAACCTGGGAAAACCGTCACCCCGGAGAATTGCATGGCTGGCATTACTGTTACTTCATCGACGGGCGCAACACGGATGAGACGACAGACTTTGACGGGGCGGAAGCCTTGGTGGATCCATACGCAAAGGCCATGGCCACCCCCACGGGACCCGGCATAATCCTTTCCGCCAACACCTTTCATCCACCTTCCAATATTTTTCAGCCGCCTGAACGCAGGGATCTTGTAATCGTGGAGGTCCATCTACGCGATGCCCTTGCCAAGGCCCCAATCAATTTGACCAAGAAGGAAAGAAGAGGATTCAGTGGGCTGACCAAATGGCTGCACACGGGAAAGACCTATTTCCACGAACTTGGGGTCAATGCGGTGGAGTTGCAGCCGATACATGAGTTCGATTGTGACAATCCTGAAGAATACCATTGGGGCTACATGCCGGTTAACCTGTTCTCCCCTGCAAGCAGTTATGCAATGCAACCGGGTTCTGCTTCCCAAATCCAGGAATTCAGGGAACTGGTTCAGGCGTTCCATGATGCGGGCATGGCCGTTATCCTTGATGTCGTGCTCAACCACCAGGGTCGTTACACACCTCTTCACGGGATTGACAAGGGGTACTACTTCGAGCTGGACGAATCCCAGAACCTAACGAACTGGAGTGGGTGCGGAAATGACATGAGGAGCGATTCACCCATGGCCCGGCGTCTCATGATTGACAGCCTGGTGCACTGGGTTCGAACGTTTGATATTGATGGGTTCCGGCTCGACCTGGCAGAACTCCTGGGACTTGAAACCCTCCAGATTATCGAGGAAACCCTGAAAAGGGAAAAGCCAGGCATAATCCTGATCGCTGAGCCGTGGAGCTTCCGGGGACACATCGCCAAGAAACTGCGCCCAACCGGATACACATCCTGGAACGACGGCTTCCGCGAGTTTATCTGCCAATATGTCAAAGGGAAAAACATGGACAAGGGCCTGGAATATTTCCTCTCCGGTTCACCCGGACAATTCTCGAGGTTCCCCGCACAATCACTTAATTATATTGAATCCCACGATGACCGGTGCTGGATCGACAAGATCACGGAAAACCGGGCACACAACGGCATGGACCCCACACCACTGGATATCCGTCGAACACACCTGGCCATTGCCACCCTCTTCATGTCCATGGGGGTGCCCATGATCTCCGCAGGACAGGATTTCCTGCGATCCAAGCACGGCATCAATAACACGTACCAACAGGGGGCATTGAACATTCTGGATTATGATCGCCTGCAAAAATTCCCGGGCACCACACAATACATTCGGGACTGGATTCGGTTCCGCAGGTCCGAAAGGGGCAGGCTCCTTCGACCATCAACCTTTCCCACACTGGAAAACCTACACTTCTTTCACCACGATGCCGGCCACGCCCTGGCCATGGAAATCCAGGATGGCTCCAGTCGAATGGTCTTCATTGTCAACCCGGAAAAAAAACCAGCTTTCCCAGACCTTCCCGGGAACCTCCTAACGAACATGCAACTCCTCGCTGACGAGGAACGTTTCCATGTCAATCCCACGGACAATACCGGGGTTGTTTCTGCACAGGAAGCGGTTCCGCCCCTTGGTCTGCGACTCTGGCACAGTTGTTGAAGATAAAAAACATAAGGATTTAATTAACTGCGTAGGATACAACTTACGATTAACTGAAATACAGGCGGTAATAGCTAATGAACAATTAAAAAAATTACCTAAATTACTTTCTCAAAGAATTAAAAATGCGAATTATTTATCAAAATATTTATCA
>CAJWSN010000045.1 GCA_913046175.1 uncultured Opitutia bacterium | reverse complement strand
TCCGTCATCAGTTGGTAATGCGTGTGAACCATGAACTGGTTTACCTTTACCCCATACTGGATGTTCAACAACTGTTGCACAATCGTGGTCTTTTGAGTGACATAGTTCACGAATTTCTTCGTCTGTGTAACCTTCTGCAGCCAATGACTTGTTTTGTCCTGCTGATTTTGCTTTACTCATTTTTTGAGGTTTCCCTTCTTTACTTTGTGCTGGGTCACCAGAGATTTCCTTTGCGGCTCCAGCGACTTTCTTTGCTGGTGCATCTCCTTGAGTTGGTGATACTACTGCACTACCTGTGTCTTGCATCTCACCATTCTTTGCTTTCTTCATTGGTTCTGCTGGTACAGCAGATTTCTTAGGAGCATCATGCATACCTTCTTCTAATTCGGCCATCACTTCTGCTTCTAATTCCTCAATGGTTTTATCTAATTCTGTATCCGCCATGGGGGTTCTCCTTAGTCGTGTGTCTGATCTGCTGCCCGAGTTGCCTGCGCTTCGATACGCGCGAGCGACTCTTCTTTTCCAAGAAGGGCGAGAACATCGAAAATTCCGGGGCTTGTCGTGGAACCCGTCAGGGCCGCCCGAAGAGGTTGCGCGAGCTTCCCGAGACCAAGCTCAAGCCGCTCTGCAAGCGCCTTCGTAGTGGCTTCCAGCCCATCGGTTGTCCAGTCGTTTTCCGCCGCCAGAGCCGCCGAAACGTCTGCCAGAGGCGCTTCAGGTGCCGAGCGACTACGTGTGAATTTTGATCATTCCCAATTGACAAAATTGAGTGATCCAATTCCTTTTCCCGCTTTTTGGCTTGTTGCTCCAAGTCCTCGGCAGGTATTCTTTTTGCGCGCTTTTCCCTTGGGGGTGCCCTTAGTTCCTCTTCAAAGCGTGCCTGCTTGTCTTCTTTTTTCTCTGGCTGGGTTTTACGATTGTGGTTTTTGTTTTGCGTGTTTGGCATGATGATTGGTTTCCCATTTAATGGGATTCCTGGTCATCTCGCTGTTGCCAGTTTGCACTTTTATAGCAGGTATTCTGTCTCCGCTAATCATGAGAAATCTTTTCGGAAGCGGTAGATGCTTTGGAGAAGTCCTTGTAAAATGCAACAGCTGATGACGAAGGAACCGCCGTAACTTAGTAGGGGCAAAGGTAATCCGGTGATTGGGGTGATTCCCAGGGTCATTCCAATGTTTATGAAAATATGAATCATGAAAATGACGGTGGCTCCGGCGGCAAGTAGCATGCCAAACCGGTCTCGAGCTATTGCTGCGATACGAATGCCGTTTCCGACAATCACTGCAAACAACAACAATACAAGTGAGCCTCCCAGAAACCCCTTTTCCTCTGCCAGGACGGAAAATATGAAATCATTGTGAGCGACCGAAGAGGGAAGGTAACCCAATTTGGCCTGTGTACTTTGCCCAAGCCCTTTTCCCTGGAGCCCCCCGGAACCAACAGCAATCAGCGACTGCAGTTTATTCCAGTTTACACCGATACCCTGCGGATCCACCAATTCTGGAGCTACAAAAGCCAGAATCCTGTTTCTCTGGTAGTCCTTCAGGGGGAGAAGAGATTGTGCCTGATATTCCCCTTTGTTTTGCAGGGGGGTGAGACCCCTCTCTGTCAAAAATTGTTGATACTTGTTTATATCGAATGCCACCACCCCGACAATCAGGACAAAGGCGACCAATATGAACGCAAAAAACCGTGTTGGGATTTTTGCCAAAAATAACAAAGTAAAAACCATGGGGGGGAAAACAAGTGTAGATCCTAGGTCTGGTTGGGAAAAAATCAACAAAATAGGTAACGCCACCGCGATGGCTACCTTGCCGATCATTTGTAGAGATTCCCGGAAACTTCCTATTCTGGAGCGTGCAAGAATACTGGCGCATAGAATAAGTGTCCCGATTTTTGCAGCCTCGGCCGGTTGTATTTTAAACACCTTAAGGTCGATCCATCGCCTGGAGCCATAAATCTCTGAACCCAGGGGGGTTTTTACCAGGAGAAGCAGCAAGATGCCCAATCCATAAATCAAGTGCCCCTTTTCCAGTAGAATCTTGTAGTTCAAGGAGCCCACGACACAATAAACCATCCAACCAGCTGTCAGCCATACCAATTGCATTTTCCATTGGGTGCCCCCGGAATAAATTTGTGTTGAATAAATGAAACACACACTGGTTACTCCTAGCAGGACCATGGATATGGGCGTAACCCAGTCTATTCGGTTGTAGTCAAAATGCAGGGCCCCGTTAGATGACTGACTTACATTTTCCGAAATGGACATGCCTTCCTTTGTGTTCATTTGGTGCTTACTTGCAAGGCGGGACCTGGCAAGTTACTGTTCAAATGAATGCCCATAAAAAATCTCAAGAAATTTTGACTGAACAGCAAAAAAAGCCATTTCTTGAGCCCAGTATCCATATACCGACCTCAACTATTTCCTGTTATGAGAGCATTTGTATTTGTATTTGCCCCATTTCTTTTGGCCATCGGGGCGTATCCTCAGGATGCACCTGATGATGCCCGCGAGAGCCTGACAGAGGCTCGCGCGCTTCTAGAGGAATGGGTTCGCACCGAATCCATAATTTCGAGTGAGGATGCGCAGTGGAAGGTGGAAAAGCGCATCCTTCAGGACATCAAAGAGGTGACAAAGAAGGAATTGTCAGGACTTGAGGTCCGTCTTCAGTCAGCCCGGAATTTTTTGACAGAGGGGGAAACAGCCAAGGATTCACTGCTTGAACGCCGCGAGGAACTGGAAGCGATCGTAAAGCGAATCGAGTTGCGACTACCGGTCGTGGAAGCTGGGGTTTTAGAGCGTTTGAAATGGTTCCCTGAGCCGCTACTAGAAAGGGTTGCCCTTTATGCGGATCGTATTCCGCACTCAAGTAATCCCCGCCCGAAGCCGAATTTTTTGACCCGGGTACAAAATATTGCTGTTATCCTTCGGGAGGCAGACGAGTTCAATGGTCGCATAATCCTCGACAAGCCAACCAAGGAAATCGGTGATGGCGGTCGCAGGGTCTACAACGTTTTGTATTTCGGCTTGGCCATTGCTTACTTTGTCGACGAGGACGGCAAGGCAGGAGGTTATGGCATGCCGGCGCCAGGGGGGTGGAAGTGGACACGGGCAGATGACTTTGCCCCTGTGATTGCCGATGCAGTCAGCATCCGGGAAAACAAGAGCCGGGCTCGGTTCTTGAGCCTGCCATTCAAGCTGAAGGGCGGACTGCAGAAATGAATTTATTTTGCAAAACGGCCTTTTTCCTGTCCTCGTTTTTGATTTTGTTGATTGCGTCAGCACAAGACATTGAGCGCGTCAATACAGGGGCACGTAAAGACCTGGACGGTGCAATCGAGAGGCTGGCAAATCTTCGTGATGTCATTGCCGAAGAGAAAGTGGAATTGTCTCTTGGGGTCAATGCGGTCAAGGAAGAGGCCGCAATAAAAAGAAGGGAACTGGAGCGCCTTCAGCGCCTGAAGGACAATGCAGACCTTGGTCTGGAAAGACTGCAGGCAGAAAACCAGAAATTGGAAGAGGACCTTTCTTATGTCAGTAACCTTGTTCTGGATTATGCACGCGAATTTGATGCCAATATCGCAATAGCAGAGCGGTTACAGTATCAAGCGAGCCTCGCCAGCCTGCATAAAGCGACTCACAGCGAAGCACTCAACGTGGAAACGTTTATTGCTGAGTTCCGTTTTCTGCAGACAGCGCTTGAACATCTGGAAAAAATCACTGGAGGGTATCGATATCAATCATCCATGATTCTCGGCCCGAAAGGTACTGTAGAATCCGGTAGTTGCCTGCTTATTGGTCCGGTTAGCTTTTTTGCCAACGACACCCATGCGGGATTGATTCAGCCTGATAAAGGCCCGCCGTTGCGACCAAGGATTCAATCACTGGAAAAGGAACAGGTTGGGCAAATTCATGATTTTTTCCTTAAAGGGGAGGGGGTGCTCCCGTTTGATCCGACCCTGCGGGATGCTCTTCGCATTAATGCATCCAAGCGTGGCTTTGTGGAGGAAATTAAAGCCGGGGGTGTCTGGATCTGGCCCATCCTGCTTTTTGCATTGGTTTCTCTAATTGGCGCAGTGGTCAAGCTGGTGGAGGTATTCACCATCCACAACCCATCACCCGAGACGCTGGAAAAAATTCTCACCCAGGTGCAGCAAGGCAATACCCGTGGTGCTCTGGATCTTGCCGCGCAGATTAAGGGTCCTTTTCGCCCACTGCTGGAGCGTGCAATCGACTTCGCCCGGTCGAAAAAAGAATTGCTTGAAGAGGTGCTATTTGAAAAAATCCTGGAAGCTCAACCACGGCTTGAGCGCTTCCTCCCCTTCATTGCCGTGACTGCAGCGGCGTCGCCGCTTTTGGGTCTCCTTGGCACTGTAACCGGGATGATGGGTACCTTTGACCAGATAAGGGAATTTGGGACCTCCGATGTGAACAACTTGGCCAGCGGGATTTCCGAGGCTCTTGTAACCACCAAGTTTGGCTTGATTGCAGCGATTCCTGCACTGGTATTGCATGCCCTGCTCGCTCGCCGGGTGCAGGGACTCCTCGCCGGCATGGAGAAGTTCTCCACAGCATTTGTCAATGGGCTGGAATGCGAACGGAAATGATGACCATTCTACCAATTGCTCTTTTTTCTAAAGCCTGGCAGTTTTGGCAGGATGGAGGGGTGCTGATGGTGCCTCTGGCGATTCTTGCCTTTATTATTTATTGGACGGCACTGGATCTCTACTACCAGTTTAATCAGAGTCGGCTTCTTAAGAACGATCCATCCGTGTTGCCTGAATTGGTCGAGAACTCCGCAAGAGCCGAGGGTGGCATAGGGGAGATTTTGCAATTCTGCCAAGAGAATGTGGGCAACCTTGAGGAATTGCGTGATCGTTTCCAAGAAGTACGTGTGGCCTATATCCCCAGAATCGATCGGCGCATACAGTTTTTGGCAATTCTCGTCTCAGCTTCCCCGTTGATGGGTCTTTTGGGCACGGTTATGGGGATGTTGTCCACTTTTGATGGACTGACAAGCCATGTTGGCCGCACCATCGACCTGATCGCAGCCGGGATTTCCGAAGCCTTGATCACGACACAGACAGGCCTTATTATTGCGATACCAGGACTTGTGATGTTGTACTTGATCCAAAAGCGTCGCAACAGCCTGCACATGTTGCTGGTACGGCTCGAAAGTCTTTCCATGCAATCTTTTGAGCGAAAGGAAGGTGTTCCTGCAACATGAAGCAATCGCGTATTTCCTTGGCCGGGCGGGAGATTCGGGGAATTAATATTTCCCCGTTGATCGACATGGTTTTTATTTTGCTGATCTTCTTTATTGTCGCTGCTGTTTTTGTTGAGGAGCCAGGTGTAAATATAGAACGGCCGGTTGCGTCCTCAGCGAGGAAACTTGAAAAGAACAGCATCCTGCTTGCCTTGACCAAGGGTGAAGAGGTCTTTTATGGCGGGGATTCCATAGGATTTGAGGGAGTGCGTCCATTGATCAAGCGCCTCCTGCGCATCCGCGAGATGCCGGTCATCCTGCAAGTTGATCAGGATTCAGAAGGGTCGGCCCTTGTAAGGGTAATTGAAGAAGTTCGCCTGGCAGGTGGCACCATTTCTGTAGCAACCCAAAGCAACGAATGAAGAAAGGTCGATTCCAGGTTCTCACTGATGCGCGGGAAATAGAGCTTTCCCCTCTCATCGATATGGTTTTCATACTTCTTATTTTTTTTATTGTGACCACTGTCTTTGTTGATGAGTCGGGGTTTGAGACCGCACAATCCCGGCCAGCGATGAATCCTGAAGAAGAAAAGCCCCCTGTGGTCTTTGTTCTTCGATCGAATGGGTCGATTGAGTTTGATGGGCGCACAATAAGTTTATCCGGGGTTGGGACACATATCCGGAGCCTGGTTCGTCGTGGTGAACAACCAGTGATTATTCAGATACAAAAAGGGGCGCGATCGGGGCTTGCCGTGCAAGTAATGGATCAAGCCCGCCTGGCTGGAGCGGCAATTGTCAACTTTTCAGGGCTGGACGGATGAGTCGACCAGCTTACAGGCCCAAGGGAAGTCATCTGCATCGCCTGCAGGCGGCAGGCGTGGCTTTTTTTGTAACACTGCTTATGTTCTTGATGCTGCCTTTGACGCAGTTTTTGGGGCATGAGCCCGAGGATTTCGTCAAATTGACACCGGTAGACTATGCGGAGCCACCACCGAAGGCGGACCTCAAGGAAGAGCCGCCGCCAGAGGAAAAACTTCGGGATTCATTACCGGAACTGGAAAAGCCTCCTTCGCCAAAACCTTCTCTCGCCAGCCTGAGGGTAAGCTTGGATATTGGGCCCTCCTATTTTGAACAAGCATTCGAACTGGGTGACTTTGGCTTGGCCCCTGATGCCAGCAAAGACCTAATTTTTGAAATTGCTGACCTTGACCGACAGCCTCGCTGCATAAGGAAAGGCAGTTTGATTTATCCTGCGGAGCTGAAGCGATTTCAGCTTTCCGGGGAGGTGCGATTGCTGATTCTTATCAGCAAGGAGGGCCGGGTCAAAGTGCTGGAGGTGGAAAAATCTGCACATCCTGCTTTTGACCGGGCGGCGATCAGAGCAGCAGAAACCTCACTTTACGAAAGTCCGCTCAAGGATGGTGAGCCTGTGGCAGTACGATTTTTTCTTCCTGTGAAATTCAAGTTTCGGAATTGAGTCAATGCATGCTCATTTAATCACCCTTGCCATTATTGGTTGCGCACTGTCTCTTTCTGCGCAGGACAAGAACCTTTATAGCCCTTATACTGTAGAGTCATTGATGGGGGATTACGGCTTCATCCCACGCCGGACGGAGATCGAGCCTAAAATTTCTTCCGACGACAACGATCTGCTTCTGCAAGTAAAGAAACTGGCCACAAATGAAGTGCCTGCGGCAGTCCAGTTGCTGGAAAACAAATTACTTGGTGACCCCGATTGCAGCTCCGTGTTTGATTTTGCCCTCGGAACGCTCCAATACAAGCAGGGACGACTCAAGGAAGCCGTTCGAAGCTACGAAGGTGCGCTCAAGAAATTCCCCAACTTCCTGCGTGCCCAGAAAAACATGGCCTATGTACAGATTCAACTGAAAGACTACCCTTCGGCGACGACGAGTCTGACAAAGACATTAACTCTGGGTGATGCCGACGGTGCCACGTATGGCATGCTGGGTTTTTGCAACCTCATGCAGGGGAAGTACAGTTCTGCCGAAAATGCATACCGGTTTGGATTGGTGCGGGACCCAACGAGCAGGGCCATTCGAAATGGGCTGGTTCGTTGCCTGGAGGGGATGGGGCGCTATCAGGAAACAATTGCCCTGCTTGACGAGTTGATTTTGGAAAACCCTGCAGAACAGGCTTATTGGCTGACACAGGTGAACTCCCTGAATCAAGTGGGGCAGGAGCATCGGGCCATCGCCAATCTTGAGATTCTGCGCCGAATGAATCGGGCTACCGGGCCATCGCTCCTCTTGTTGGGAGACCTATATTTAAACCTGGAGCTTCCTGACCGGGCTTATCGTGCGTACGAAACCGCTCTTGACCTTGATGGAAACCTGCCGCCGGCACACTACATCAGGGCGGCCAACCATCTGGCCAGTCAGAATGCCACGGAGGCGGCCTCCCGTTTTGCCAAACAAATTCAGGATAAGTATGGTGACCTGCTGGCGGGTGTGGATAAATTGCAATTTTTAAAACTGCGGGCGAGGCTTTTTCTGCACAAAAAGGATTATACATCAGCAGTAACAATGCTGGAGACACTTGTGGAAAAGGATCCTCTTGATGGTGAAGCTCTGCTTTTGCTTGGACGTACCCATTGGGCAATGCAGGATACCATCAAGGCTGGAATCGCCTTCGAGCGTGCTGCGCGAACGGATGATCAGGATTTGACCTCCAATGCACTGGTCGAGCATGCACGTATGCTAGCAGAAGAGGGCGTCAAACTCAACGAGGCAGTGCAACTTCTTCGCAGAGCCCAACAAATCCGCCCCCGCAATAACGTTGGAGCTTATCTGCGGGCCATCGAGATGGCGGCGAAATCTCAACGAACACTGGAAAATTGATCCATAGGCCTATTTTTCCAGAAACTCTCCGATTCTACGGTATTTCTTGTAGCGCAATTGTTGGCGCTCCTCTTTATCAAGGTCATCAAGTTTTGCGAGTGTTTCGATCAGGTGCTTCTGGAGGGTGTGTGCGGCTTTTTCGAAATCATGATGGTTTCCTCCGGGAGGCTCGGGCATAACCTTGTCCGCCACGCCAAGCAGGAGCAAATTTTGGGCGTCCAGCTTGAGGGCGTCCGCAGCTTCGGGCGCGTACGCCCTATCCTTCCATAATATGGCGGCACAACCCTCCGGTGAAATCACAGAATAGTAAGCGTATTCGAAGATAAGCACCGTGTCTGCCACCGCTACACCAAGGGCACCACCTGACCCCCCCTCCCCAATTACGACGCTGATAATGGGGACCTGCATCATAGTCATTTCACGGATGTTTACTGCAATGGCCTCACAAACATGTCGCTCCTCAGACTCAACACCCGGGTAGGCTCCAGGGGTGTCAATAAGTGTGATGATGGGCAGTGCGAATTTCTCCGCCAACTTCATGAGGCGAAGTGCCTTTCGGTAGCCTTCTGGATTTGGACAGCCAAAGTTGCGCAGGATATTTTCCTTGGTATCTCGACCTTTTTGTTGGCCGATAATCATGACACGTCTGTCTGCGAGCCTGGCAGTACCGCCGATTATTGCGCGATCGTCGCGGAAGTTCCGGTCTCCGTGAATTTCCTGAAAACCCTCGAAGACATGCTCAATATAGTCCAAGGAATAGGGTCGTTCCGGATGCCTGGAAATCTGAACCTTCTGCCAAGAAGTGAGTGAGGAGTAAACCTCCTTGATTTTAGCTTCAATCTTCTTGCGGGCGGATACTATTTCACGCCCAAGGTCTATACCATCCTCCTCGGACATCTTCTTCAAGTGCCTGTAGCTGTCCTCCAGTTCCCGAATCGGTTGCTCAAAATCAAAGAGATAGGAGCTTTTATGCATGCCAAATTTTTTGTCTAATCCTGAGGATTGTCAATGGAAGCAGGATTGGAATTCAGTTCCTTATCGTTGGGGGGGTTCTGGATTTCATCCTTCCAGCCAAGCATCCGGGCCTGTGCTCCATGGTGTTCTGCTTTTTCCTTGTCAGTCCATACCAGTAATTCCAGAAAGTGAATTGAGAAATCTACAGAGACGCAGAACTCACCGCTGGATCACGCAGCAAGGTGCCTCATCCCCAAAACCCCAATTGGTGTTTGGCCCATAATGACGTACTTTTTCAGAGGGCAATGTGGTCTTG
>CAJWSN010000044.1 GCA_913046175.1 uncultured Opitutia bacterium | reverse complement strand
TATTGCAGGCCCGAGTCTTGATTCTTTTGTTAATATATTTGCACCAGACGGAGAACTTGACATGACCTTTATAGCCATAACAACAGCCGTAACAGGACTTCTTGGATTATTCCTTGCAAAATTTACTAGTCTTGGTGGTTTAATAACAAAACCGTTTGGTCTACTTTTTAAAACAATCCCCATGCTTGTCAGCGGACTTGGAAGTGCAATCACAAAGACATTCGACCTCGCAAAAAAAGGATTAGGAAAAACAGCGAGAAGAACCAAAGGTATTTCCATTCAACCATTCGCAGCGTGCCACCAATCCCGGACCAAACAAAGACCCCCAATCCCCCAAAATACAGGAACTGGCGCTCGATTTCATTTTTCAGCAAAAGCCGAAAGGTGAAAATCCCGCCGATCACCACAACAAGGAGCACCAGGAATTTCGTGAACTGATAATCAAATTCCATGCTGGCAGGACTTTTGAAGGCCCAGGCTTGTAATCAAGGGTTTCACGACATCGAACAATTCGGTCCAGGTTCCCGCCCATGCAGGACGCTCAAGAAAGTGTCGACCGCCTGCTGCCGGGAAAAAACTCCCTCGGCATCGACAAGTTCAGGCAGCGATCCCTCCAGGAGCATACGTAAAGAGGTCCGGGCAGTCTCAAGGTTCCACACACAATGCATGGATCCACATTTTTCAAGAATCTTCCTCAACTCACTCCCCTTCCCCGTCACCGGCAGGATGGGCCGGCCGGCGGCAATCAGTTCAAAAACCTTGCCCGTCACGACCTGGTCCGCCTCGGGAACCAAGGCATTAAGTATCATGTTCGCCCCGGCCGTGCGACCAAGGTGACGGGCCTCTTCTTCCGAAACAGCATCGTGGCATTTTAAAAGAGAGGCAACTCCCGCTGCTTCGGCTTCCTGCAAGACCCGGGGGTGATCATTGCACCAAAAGTCGAAACGCAAATCCTCTGGTGTAAGCTTCAAGTCCGCAGCAGCCTGGAAGAGCAAGGCCGGTGATCGCAAGCCAGGGATGATCGTCCCCAGATATCGGACGGATATAGGCTTGGAAGCCACCACCTCCTCCGGAGCCTTCTTCTCCAAATACCCGTTGTAGAGCACAACCGGAAGGCTGCCAAAGTCATTCCGAAGCAATCGGGCCAAGCCCTTCCCAACAGCCATTACCAGGTCTGCTGAATCGTGACAGCGCTGCTCGATTTTCCTTTCAATTCGGTTGAGAACGGCCGGAGTTCTCCGCTGTAATCCCGGTGCAATCTCATTCGTCCATAAATCCCTGAAGTCCATGACCCATATTACCCGGCCGGGATTCCCTTCAAGCCAGCGTCGCATTTCCGAGTGAACAGAAAAGACCGGTCCGCTTGTGATCACGATGTTCCGTGACTCTGCATCCAGTAAACGATCAAGATGCCCAACGGCCTGACGAGACCACAACTTCTGTCGGTCGGGCCAAAACAGAAAGCTCGATGCCACTCGACTCACCCAAGACAAAAAAGGGGTGCGCGCAGGGGCCGAAAAGACCTTGGCGGGATTGCGCATACGCCTATCCGGCAGATGCACAATCTCAATCCCCCCGCAACCCCTGTCCCCTCCATCTGCACAAATTACAGAAACCCGCCCATGTTCCTGCAATAACTGTGACATCTCCCGCCATCGACGGGAACCGGTCAAGGTCTTGGTGCCATAGTAATAGGCAATGATAATAAAATGATCAGGCGTCACGAAATAATGAAACAGGCTGGAGATAGTGCAGGGAGAGCCAATGGTTTACATGTAGTTCGGGGTTGTTGATCCTCGCATAATCTTCAGGAGGAATAAGGTGGTTCCATTGCATTGGGTGCTCCCTGTATAACTGACGCATTTGCATGGAATACCTGAGAAGACGCAGTTGCCTGGGTATCCATTTCCGGTATATTCTACCCAGAAAACCCGCCAGGGGTTTCTCGTAGGGTGAAACTGCAAGCAGATGGGATTGTCTTCGCAATAACCACTTCTTGAAAAGTCGCCGGTGCAGACGCAGATGAAAAGGCACACGCTCCCAGAATCTCACCAGCTCACCATCACACCAAGGCAAGGCAAAGGCAAACCCTTGAGCCATATACGCCTGGACGGAACTGGTATTAAACTTGGCCTGTCGCTCACGCCAATTAATCCAAGACTCAACATATCCCGCAACAGTGGCCAGGTCCCATTGATCCCACATGCATGACATTTTCTTTTTTAAATGGGCGTGGAAGCTCCCCAGGTTTTGATCGGGCAGGAGCTTCCGCATAAGCCCCGGTTGAAAAAACCGGTCACAGATGTTATCAAATGTCGCCTGAAAACAGTGTTCCGGGTTTAAATAGTCCGTTAATTCCGCGGTCCAGATGCCGGCCAGGCTTCCTAGAATGTGTCCGGGCATAAAAACCGCATGCTCACAAATGACTCCACGTTTGACCAATTCCCGCATTGCAGGCACGTCTTGTATGTGCGGAACAGACGAACAGGTCCAAAAATTATCCCTGAGCCAGGCCTGGGTGTCAGCCTGTTGCTCCCAATCCTGCCATGACTTCTTGCTGTATGGAACAAATTCCCATGGGAAGCCAAGCGCCTCAGCCACCTCACGAGAGATGGCAGACTCACGATTGCCTTCCTTGCCATAAGTATAACAAAGAACGTTTTTCTTCCCTGCCTGCTTTAACATCAAGGCAAGCGCCCGTGAATCCAGCCCCCCACTAAGCGGCAGCAGAACCTGCCGATTCCCAATCCGGTCGAGCAGTTGAGAAATTACCCGTTCAAAGACCTCCGTGCATTGCTGCAGGCATTCTTCCTCGCCCATGGTGTCATTTCCATAACGACCCGGCAGAAAAGTCGTATGGTCGAGGCGCCTTTCACGCCAACCTGCCGTATCGGCTTCAAAAACCAGACAGGAGCCGGCCAACATCTGATTCACGCCTGCAACCAGGGTATCTGAGCCACTGACAAATCCAGCCATGATGATCTCAGCCCGAACCTCTGGGGCCGCCACCATGCCCTCGTGTACAAAATATTCCAAGCTATCGGCCAAGGCCAGCGAGTTGTTGTCCCGGGAATAATACAGGGGAAGGCTGGCAACCGCATCCACCCCGGCAACAACAAGCTCCTCCTCCTGGTAATAAAAAGCGAAACTTCCCAGATGCTGTTCCATCCATTTGCAAACCCGGCTCCAATCACCCTCCTGAAGCAGCGCATCAAGCCTGGACACCTCATCTCTTGAAAAGTCTGGACGGATGGGAGCAAGAACCTGGCATTGACCTATCTGAAACCAACCCGGATTGGCATGAATTGCTACACTCGTTTCAGCCATCTGGACCTCCCTTGTTTGCCAGGGCCTCTGTCAGGACTCTCCCTGAAAAATGTAGCCAGCCAAGAAAAGAGAGCGCTATTGCCCCACAAACCATCCATTCATTCTTTTGAAAAATCATCGTCCCCAACGGCAGAGCCAGCAACAGCAACGAGCGTCTGCCTGCAGACATCAACACTCGAATTATACTTCGGGAGGAAACGCCTCCCAACCGGATCAGCCATACCATATAGGCCAAGCCACTGAGGAATGTGCTGATGCCAAATGCCTTCACCACCATGGACGAATCCCAACCCACCAACACTGTTGCAAAGGGACAGACACGCGCCACCAGCAACAGACATTGCGAGGAAAGTTCACGACCCTGTTTTTCCTGGACGAGGGGTATGGCTGACAAGGGCGAGTAAACCAGGGCAAGACTCATCCATGGACACAACCATGCAGCAATCCACCCTGCCTTTGACCAGGTGTTGCCAAGAACCATCGGGAGGGTGATTGGTGCGGTCAACCCAAACAGCAGTACAACCGGCAGGCCATGCAAAGCAAGAAGGCCAAACAAGCCTGACACGACTTCCGTACGCTCCCGATCAGAACGTTTCCTGGAGTATTCGGGGAGAAAAACCATTCCCACGGCCCTCACAATTAGCCCAAGTGGCAGCTGGAAGATTCGATGTCCTATCAGGTACAACCCCGCAAATGTCTTTCCAAACAAACTGATTAACAATAAAATCGGCAAATACTGATTCAAAACAACCGCCACGCCGGACCAAAGGGAGATCACCGGGAACCGCCAATAACGTGTTGCGGCTGAGTATATTCTGCTGAGCCGTAGTTTTGACAAAAGGCTCCGCCCCTTTCGCAGGGTAATCCAGGTCATGCCCGTTAAAGCCACAAGCTGACCAATGAAATTGCCCAAGGGGAGGCCCAGTGACGTTACCGAACCTAAACCCAGCGTAGTCTGGGTTCCTGCTTGAACAAAACCCTGACCACCCAAACAACGGGACAGCTCCCTAAAATGCCCACACCGCGAAGCCCATGCGGCAAGCAATTGAAACCCACCCCACCCAAGAACGCCAAGAGGAATCAGGCCCACAATGGAAAGTAATGCTGCATTTTTGACCAAGGCCGACAAGGTTTCACCAAAAAACCAGAACACAGTGCCAACTACACCGGTATAAAGGATGAGGACAAGCAGGCACAGGCCCAATACCTGAATGGCTTCCTCGTCCTTCCCGGGGAGAGGTATGGCCAGGTCATACCTCAGCAATGAAAGGGTTCCAAGGATGCCAATGAAGGCCAGGTAAACCCCAAGCAGACCGAAATCCTCTGGCTCGTAAAGCCTGGAAAGGATGGGCAGTGCCAGGATCGCAAGCAACTGCGCAAAACCAGATCCCAACACAAGGGTTCCAATGTTGCGCAGGAAATCATTCCCTGGTTTTTGCACACCCATTTAGATCAGTCTGTCTGAAAGCCAATGGCCACCGTTCCTTGATCAAGAGAAGGGAAGGCTCTGTTATCAGGTTGGGTCCTTTTTGAATGAAGCCCAAAAGACACAAGCCATTAAAAGAAGCCCACAATAGCCGACACGACCTCATCCAGCATATCCAGAGTAAGCTCCGGATAAATTGGGAGGCTGAGACACTCCCCGGACAATTGTTCGGATACCGGACAAGACCTTTTGGTCAGATTCTTGAAGCATTCCTGCTGATGCAGGCTCAAGGGGTAGTATATTTCACTGGCAATGCCCTTTTCTTGCAGGAACTCACGCAAGTCATCCCGACGCCCCCCTGGCACACGGATGGTGAACTGGTTCCAGGTGTGCCAGCAATCTGGCCCTTCTGAAGGCAGGATAACATTATCCTTGAGCCGGGACTCCGCCTCAAGCCTTTCCAGATATTGGGTGGCGTTGCCGCGGCGTTGCCCAAGGAGTTGTTCCAGGTTGCCGAGCTTCACCCCTAAAAGCGCAGCCTGCAGGGCATCGAGCCTGAAATTGCCCCCGACAGTCTTGTGAAAGTACTTGGGCTTGGAGCCATGAACCCGCAGAACACGGGCCTTTTCAGCAAGATCATCATCATTGGTGAGAAGCACCCCTCCATCCCCAAAACCCCCAAGGTTCTTGGTCGGGAAAAAACTAAAGGCACCGAAATCCCCCATGGAGCCAACTTCCTGCCCCTTCCATTTTGCTCCAAGCGCTTGCGCGCAGTCCTCAACCACCTTGAGCTTGTGAGTCCTGGCCAGTTCAAGGACGCCGTCCATGTCAGCGGCCTGGCCATACAAATGCACCGGCATGATCACCTTGGTGCGCCCGGAAACCTTGGTTGCCGCGTCAGCCACATCCAGGTTAAAGCTGTCGGCAAGGACATCGACAAAAACCGGCTCTGCGCCAAGACGGCTGATGCAGCCAGCCGTGGCAAAAAATGTAAAGGATGGGCAAAGCACCTCATCCCCGGGCCCCACATCCAAGGCCATGAGGGAAAGAAGAAGCGCATCGGTTCCAGAGCTGACTCCAATGGCATTTCCCACGCCCACCCGACGAATAAGGTCCCCCTCGAATGCGGCCACCTCAGGACCCAGGATAAATTGTCCATGTTCCACCACGCGCTCAAACGCGGCAAGCAGGGCATTGTGGTTCGCCTTGTTTTGTAAATTCAGCTCAAAAAGTGGTACAGGCATGGTACTAAAGTTTTTTAGGACGCTGAGGAGCCATCACCAATTCTATGCTTCATGACATCTATCGCCCCCCAGCGGTTGATAATGGCCAGAATAAAAACCGCCAACAAGAGAACGGAGGGTGACTGTGCTGGAAAATCCACCCATGCATGCATGCAGAAAGCCAGGATGCCCGCAAGGAGGGAAAGATTCACGGCCGGCCGAACAACGGCGGCAAGGAGGGCCTTTCCAAAAAGAAAAAGAAAAAAGAAAAAAAGAGGCAGAAACCCAACAATTCCATATTCCATGAGGGATTGCAGGTAGTCATTGTGGGCATGTTCAAAGTAAAGGTCCTGAAGTTCGGGATGCTTTTGCTGGGAAAAGGGAAAAAAATAACGGAAACTGCCTGCGCCTGTACCAAAAACCTTGTTGTCCTTGAATGAATCCCAGGTTGCGCCATGCACTTGGAGCCGTTGAGCAATATCCGGGGAGCCCGCACCTTTCTCCAGAGTCTCAAAGTCACTGAAGATTTCTGTCAGGTTTGAAAAATTTACCACTGCATACATCCCAAACCCCAGGCTGATCGCGCCTAATATCCCCAGGGTGATGCCCTGACGAAAATCATCGCCCCCGCCAATGATTCTAACCAACGCCGTGCAAACGCCAAAGGCAAGAACAGCACCCCCAAGGACCATGCCTGCACGGGATCCTGAAATTACCAGTCCCAGGAAGACAATCAATCCCAGAAAAACAAGTATGTAGTGGGGGCCGGATCGAAGCAGTTTCCTCGTGCTGCGCCGGTGGTGGTAAAACGCCAGGGCCAAAGTGACCGACAAGGTGAGGCAAAGAAACGCCGCTGCATGATTGGGGTAGATGAAGGTTCCAAAAAATGCCCCGTTCGAGGACGGTATTATCCACAGGATGCCCTTGGCCTTGGTGAGGCTCTGGACAATCCCCAGAAAAGCCATGAGCGAACCGCCAAGTGCTGCTGTCCATAAAATTAGACGCAATGCATGACGCCGCTGAAGGCCAACAGTAAGGACACAGGCCCACAACCAGACCGGCACAGCCATTAATAATACGCGGGCGGGGTTGACATGTTTGAGATCCTTGAATGAACCCTGCTTGAAGAAGGGTGACTTTACACCGGATGGCAACCATGCCACATGATCCTGGCCCTCGATTTTCCACCCCTCCACCATTTCTGAATCAAAACCGGAAGGTGCGCTGGCATCCTTGTGCCAGACTTCTGTAAGCGTTTCCTCATAACTCCAGGAAAAATTGAAACATTGCACCCCGACATACACGCAGAACATAAGGCCCAGCCAGAAAACCGGGCTGATGGGCAGCAATCTGAACCCCATCTTCCGGCTGTCCCAACGAAGGGTATGCCTATCGGGAAGAAACAATCCGCAAAAACCTGTCAGCGCCAACCCCAGGTTCACATACTGCGCCCAAGGATGCACGGAGCCAATACTCCACCCGAGGAACAGCACCTGAAAACAGGCCACCTGGCAAAGAAACCTCTCTCGCAAGGAAAATTCATCCCGTCGCCTGTGCGGGTTTTGACCAACCCCATGCTGTCTCTTGTTCCTGTGGAACCTCTTCTGCCGGGCTCTCATGTCATGGCTCATCGCAACAAGCTTCTTCTGAAATATATGGGGATCAAAGTTCCCCAGGCTGGTACACATCATGCAGTCGAAGGATGCCCAATGGCTTGCCTGAAGTTTCATCGGTCACAGGTAGAACAGCTATCTGGGACGGGCGGTCCTCCATGATCTCAATGGCTTGTTGCAAGGTCGCTGCAGGGTGTACGCAAACCGGATTCGGGGTCATAAGGCAAGAGGCTGTCATCGCACGAATGTCCTCCCCTTCTGCAATTGCACGACGAAGGTCTCCGTCTGTAATGATTCCGAGAAGCTCTGCATCATCGTTCATCACCAGGGCAGCACCCAAGGCAAAACGCGTCATGGCAGTTACACATTCCTTGAGGCTCGTGTTCTGCCGAACAACCGCAGTCTTTTCAAGGGGGTGCATCACATCCCCCACGGTGAGCAACAGGTTGCGCCCAAGTTGACCCGAGGGATGGTTCCGGGCAAAATCCTTCTCCGTGAACGAGTGGGCCTTCATCAAGGCACCTGCAAGTGCGTCGCCAATTGCCAGGGCAACTACAGTACTTGACGTGGGCACAATGCCCAACGGGTCAGCCTCACGGGCCACCGACGCATCGAGCAGGATGTCGGCCGCATCCGCAAGCGGCCCGTGCATCCTTCCGAGGATACCAATTAGCTTGGAGCCACTCTGCTTGAGGTCGGGAACCACATGGACCAACTCCGCCGTGCTCCCACTCTTTGAGATCACAATTACAGGATCTCCCGGCGAGTAAATACCCAGGTCACCATGCCCGGCCTCGCTTGCGTGTAAAAATACTGCGGGCATGCCCGTGCTGTTAAAGGTTGAGGTGATCTTCCTCGCAATATGCCCGGATTTACCCAATCCGGTCACAACCACTTTTGTCCGACAATTCAGCAGCTCCTGCACCGCCTCCTTGAAACTATCGCCGAGACGGTCAGCCATGGCTTGGATCGCAGACATCTCAGCCTCAATCACATCAAGGCCTGACTTTAAATAATCGTTCACGTGTTCAAATTTCTTAAAATGGAGGATTCTGGCTTAGACGCGGGTAAGCCAGAAACTGCTCATTCTCATGATCCAACCAAGCTGCCGCCCATTCCGGAACCCAAAATCCCGGATTCGTTGCGACATTAATGACGCGCATGGTGCAGTACCTTGGCTCACCTGTGGAAATGGCCGAAGTGATGGCCTTTATTGTGGGTGGAATCTCCTGGAGTCCGCAAGAAAAATGGATGACCCATTTGGGATGGAATCACGGGAAAAACAATGAATCTAAATGTTCCAGTCATGTGATTCCTCCAGTTTTCTTTTCCAGTTTGTTACTAAAAGATTGAGGCCCCCCGCTTTTTGGAAAACGATGCTTTGCACTCAATCGATCAGGACTCACACCATTGGAAATGCTTGAGCTCCATGGAAAGTAAAGAGAAATTGTGCAATCTCTTCATCTCGTGGGTTCTGACTGGCCAAAAGCTTATACAAAGGCTCGAAGCCGATCCATTCCCCAATAGCAAAACAAGGGCTCCTGAAGGCATATTGAGAAGGGTACACTGATTGGATTGCCCGATGGACCAGGCTGGAACATTTCGAGATAATCCAAAGTGCTTGCCTAAGCCTTGTACATATTTTGATTTTAGGTCATGCAAGGAGAACACCTGTGTATCAAAAACAAGCCGTTGCTTATAAAATCCCCATTTAAGCAATTATTAGGATAAATGCTCAAACGAAGCTTCGACATAATTGT
>CAJWSN010000043.1 GCA_913046175.1 uncultured Opitutia bacterium | reverse complement strand
CCCGGGCCTCGTAAGTTTCAGAATCGGATTTCAGCCGCTTCACTTCCCCCGAAAAGTCCACACTCTCTATGATGTCGTTGGTGAACCTTGTGCCAAAACGTTTGGCCTGTTCACGCAACTGCTGCATCAATGAGAATCCATCCACTCCATCCGGGAAACCAGGATAATTCTCCACCTCGGAAGTGGTCGTGAGCTGACCACCAGGTTGACTGCCCTCAATAATCAGGGGGTTCAGGTTTGCTCGAGCCGTATAAATGGCAGCGGTCAGGCCGGCACAACCCGTGCCCAGGATGATAACATTTTCCATGATCTTCTACTTCTGCTGAATTGACGTCAGGTTTAGGGAGCTTACAGAGAACATTTAACGAACATGGAAATCCCTATACAAAATTCCAACCAGAAAAAATGAAACTCGTCGATTCCCACTGTCACCTCATCCAGTTTCATCGTCGGGGGAACCTGCCGGAAATCCTCCAGGAGGCGGAGGATCTCGGGGTTGGGCGCATGATAACCATCGGGACAGACAAGAAGGATTGGCCGGTCAATCTCGAGTTGTCCCGCCATTATCCCGGACAAATTGCCTACACCGTTGGGCTGCATCCCACCAGTGTCGATGATGACTGGGAAGCCCAACTTGAGGAACTTCACCCATACTTGACGTCAACTCCCTCCCCGCGGGCCGTGGGCGAGATAGGGCTCGACCACTTTCATCTCCCCAAGGACAACCCGGAAAAAACCAAGGCCATAAAGGCCCGTCAAGTGCTGGCTTTTGACCAGCAGCTCCAAATCGCCAAGGCCCATGAACTGCCAGTTGTGATTCATTCAAGGAATGCATTCAATCAATGCATGGAACGGATTGATCAATCCGGCTTTCCCTGGCAAAAGGTTGTTTTCCACTGCTTTGCCGACGGACTGGAGGAAATGCGCGTCCTGAAGGAGCGAGGTGGGAATGCATCTTTCACGGGTATCCTCACCTACAAGAACGGGGACAACGTCCGCGAGGCTGCGCTGGAACAAGGTCTTGAAAACCTTATGCTCGAAACAGATTCACCCTACCTTGCCCCCGAGCCCCTTCGGGGGAAGGAGAACCACCCCGGCTACACCAGGCACACAGCAGAGGCTTGTGCTGAACTGTTTGGAGAAACACTCGAGACCATTGCGACAATCAGCACACGCAATGCGGAGGCCTTTTTCAACCTGTAGAAGAAAAGGTTCTCCTTTATGCCAACTTCTTCAGCTCTACCCGGAAAAGAAGCGTTTCTGCCTTGTCCCCATCAATGAAACGCTCAAACCCCTCGGAGATGAACCAAGTTTCCCCTTCGCGCAACTGGATGTATTCCTTGATCCGACGACGCAGGACATCTTCGTGCTTCATTGGGGTCCACAGGAGGATGTCTTCCTGTGGATGACCTCGATAGAAATTTCGTTCCTCACTGCTGACCACCTCACTAATGATCCGTCCGCCGTCCAGGTAAATGTCTGAAGTCAGGTTTGAGACCGACCCCCTGTCCTTGAAAACCATCAGGCCCTTGAGATGCCCCTTGTCCCACCAGTATTGCTGCTGCAGGGTGATGCGCTTGATAATCGTGCCTTCGATGTCTGTGATAGTCCACTCCCCAGCCCATCGACCTACATAGGGATGGAACAGGCGACGCATATCCGCCTGGTTCCACTTGTGGTCCGGTTGACCGGATACAAGAGCCACCAACACCAATAGAAAGACAAATTGAAGGTAAGCTTTCACTATGGAAAAACGCATGGGGAGCTTGCCATAAAAAGACCCGGACTCAGGATGTCGATCCTTTCCCCCTCTGCTTGAGGGACTCCACGTAGATACTGACCTTGGTCTTCTGGCCTCCGACAATGTCCTTGGCACGGCGAACTGCACGCGCTGTCGAATAAGTGGGATTTGACCGCAGGTCAGGAAACATGTTATCGCGCCCGATCAGGTTGATCAAACCGGACCGCTGGAAAACCCGGAGGGTGTCTCGCCTGACCTCGCAAATCAGGATATGCCTGTCAGATTCCCGCATGTATTGAATCAGTTCCTCCAATGCCATTGCACTGGTGGCATCCAGATGATGGGCATTGCGCATTTTCAGGATGATCACCTTTAGATTGGGATCCGCGCAAAATCGACGTATCTGCTCAAGGAACAGGTCGGCTGCACCAAAAAATAATTCCCCCTCCACGTGTACAATGGAGATTTCCAAATCCATGCGCTTGCTCTTTTCCAGTTCCTGCAATTGTCCCTGCTCGGTAAACCCATATTCCACAAGCTGTGGAGCAGCCGCCTTTCGCAGGAACAGTAGAATGGAAACCCCCACTCCCACATAAATTGAAAAATCCAGAGCAAAAAACAATGCCGTAAACAAGGTGACATAAAATACGATTGAGTCGGAAAGAGTTGATCGAGTCACCATCCGGTACTGTTTCAAGTTGAAAAGGGAAAACGCGATAACCATCACCACCACCGCCAGGCATGGCTTGGGAACATAGGCAATAAACTGCCCCACAGTGAAGACCCCGACCAAACACAACGCTCCACTGAAAAGGCTTGAAACCTGTGTGGCGGCTCCGCTTGTAGCGTTCAGCGCAGAACGGGTCAGCGAGCCGGATGCCACCATGCCTGACAACACGCTGCAACCGATGTTGGCCATCCCCATGCTAAACATCTCCTGATTTGCATCAATCCTGCTTCCTTTCCTTGCAGCGAGGGATTTTCCAATGGAAAGACCCTCCAGCAGACAAAGCATCGCCAACGCCAATGCCGGCCCGACCAAGGTTCGGAATTGCTCCAGGTTAAAACTGGGCAGGGTAAACTGCAGACTCCCCTGGCCAGGGCTCTGAAGCATTTCCACCTCCAATCCCGGCCAGAACTGACTGGATGCAAAGGCATGCAGCGCTGAGGCGATAACCAGAGTCAAGGCAACATTCGGAAGAAGGCGCAACCGCCACTGCAAAATCAAGTAAATCCCCAAGGTCAAGACACCCAGGGACAACGGGTACCATGTAGCGCCGGAACCCCATGACAAATCCCCCAAATGAGAAATCGTGTGCTTGCAGACTTCAATAAAGGAAACCGCATGCTCATCTGAACCAAAGGAGAACCCCAGCAGGTTCTTCACCTGGTTGACAATGATTAATGCAGCGGCGGCTGTGATGTATCCCGTCACCACCGTTCGAGAAACGTATTGGATCAGGCTTGCCATTCGAAGGAAGGCGCCGATCACCAAAAATAACCCGACCAAAAGAAGCAGCGAGGGCAGTAAGAAAAGTATGTCCTGCTCCTTCCCGGTCAAAGCCATTGCACCAAATGTGGAAAATGTGCTCAAAAGTAGCACGGCAGTCGCATTGGTTGGTCCCAAGACAATGAAGCGGGAGCCCGCAAAGATCATCCCAACTATCAAACCCACTGCGGAACCATAGAGCCCATACTCTATAGGCAACCCTGCAATCATCGCATAGGCCATTCCTTGGGGAAACGCAAGCAACGCCACATTGATCCCAGCAAGCAAGTCTTTCTTCAATTTTCCGCCACTATAATCGCGAACAACTTTCCGGACTGGAAAATAATCCAGCCGGCTTTGTCCCGACAGGTTCGAGAAAAATGAAGAAAACCTCTTTGCTCCCCGTTTGATTGCCACAATGAAAGGTGACAGGAGACTACACAGGTGCCACACAATTGCGAGCTTCAAAAGACAGGCAGGCTCGCGGGCCCATCTGAACCCGTCAGGTTAAACCCCGGTAAAATACATCGAAGGCTTCGGTCCATTCATCGGGGTTGGCCCCGTTGGCACGGTGTTCCTTGATAGCCCTTGACCCGAGGCTTTTTGAAAGCTTCTCGCCTTCGTCGTCCAGAAGCAGGGGACAATGAAAAAAATCAGGCGATGTCTCCCCAAAAGCATCGTACAAAAGCAATTGGCGAGCAGTGGAGAGGAGCAGGTCCTGCCCGCGCACGACCTCGGTGATTTTCATCTCCACATCATCCACGACCACAGCCAGCTCATAGGCGGGAATGCCATCACGCCGCCAAATGACAAAATCTCCAAAGTCCTCACCCGCGACAAATATTTTTTTTCCCAGGCATACATCATCGATAAGTACCTTTCGCCCCAATGGGACACGAAAACGCCATGCAACGTCGGTACCAGGAGACAATGAACCAGTGTAATTAGTTTCTTTAGGCCGCCATTCCCTGGGGTAGAGGGACTCATTGCCCTCCCCGCCGGACTGAAGGGCATGGGCACGCAATTCTTTCCTCGAACGATAGCAGGGAAAAATGTGTCCGTCTTCCAGCAGCTTTTTCCATTTCAAAATGTATCGGCTCATGCGTGCGCTTTGACAATAGGGTGCGTAGGCCCCCCCGATCTCGGGCCCCTCCACCCAAGATAACCCCAGCCAACGCATATCCTCCAGGGCTGAATCCGCGAAATAAGCCTTGCAACGAAGGGGGTCGAGGTCTTCTGTCCGGTAGATTAATGAACCTTTGAATTGGCGGCTGCGGTGCCAAGCAATCCAGAATGTCCGCGCATGGCCCGCATGCAACAGGCCGCTCGGAGTTGGCGCAATACGTCCCCGATAGGACTTCTCTTCAACGGAATATTCACTTTCTGCAGTCATCCTTCAATTGGTTCCCAGCCAACCTAGGCAACAATAAAACAAATGCAATTTCAGGAACTTCAACTGAGAAAAGAAATCCTGCAGGCTGTCGTCGAAAAAGGTTACACGGAGACGACACCCATCCAGGAGAAGGCAATCCCCGCAATTCTCGCAGGCAAAGACGTCATTGGGTCTGCACAGACAGGGACCGGCAAGACAGCAGCCTTTGCACTTCCCGCACTGCAGCGTCTAAAGGCCCACAGCCATACGCGCTGCCTAATATTGAGTCCCACCCGGGAACTGGCCTGCCAAATCGAGGAGAATTTTGCCTATTACGGTAAACATCTTGATCTGAAGCTTGGCCTTATTTACGGCGGGGTCGGTTACGGGGCACAAAATCAGGCAATCCGGGAAGGCGCAGACATCCTTATCGCCACCCCCGGACGTCTCCTTGATCACCTCCAAAGAAAGACCCTTCGACTCGACCGAATTGAAATCCTCATCCTGGATGAGGTCGATCGCATGCTCGACATGGGCTTTATTGAGGATGTGCGCAAGATCGTTCGGAAATGCCCAAAAAAACGTCAGACGCTTATGTTTTCGGCGACCATGCCTGATGCCATCAATCAACTCGCAGACTGGGCCCTCTATAAACCCGCCCAGATCGTGATTGGACTCCGGGTCTCACCCGCAGATACCGTGGAGCATGCACTGTACCCGGTGGATGCCATGAGTAAGTTCGATCTACTCATCCACCTCCTTCAGGAAATTGTTGACGAGAGCACCCTTATCTTTTTCCAGACCAAGGTTGGAGCCGACCGAATTGCCAAGTGGTTGCGACAGCATGGCCGAAAGAAAATTGCCGTGATGCACTCCAATCTCAATCAACGTGAGCGCACTCAAGCTCTGCAGGATTTTAAAAATGGTAGCATTACCACACTGATCGCCACAGATATCGCCTCACGGGGCCTTGATATTCGCAATGTTCAGCACGTCATTAATTATGATGTGCCCCAACATGCTGAGGACTATGTACACAGGATCGGGCGTACAGGAAGGGCAAAGACAGAAGGTGATGCGTACACCTTGTTTTCTCCCGACCAATTTGACAAGGTGCAAGCCATTGAGCGCTTCATTGATCAGGAAATCCCAAGGCGCGTCCTCGATGATTTTGACTACCAGATTCCACCCATGACAGAAATCCCGGGAAAGACTCAAACCGAAAAACCCAAGCGCGGACTCATGGGTCGTGGAGGAACTTTTGGTCGCAGGGGCCGTCGATAGCAGTTAATTTTTTCCTGTGTGCGGCAGCCACGGCAATGTACTTCTCTGCCGAGGCACGGTTTTTTTGGATTTCGTCTTCCGTAATATTCCGAACGACCCGGCCAGGAGACCCTAATACCAGACAACCTGGGGGCACACACATCCCGGGCTTGATCAGGGTATGTGCTCCAATAATGGACCCTCTTCCGATCACGGCACCATCCAATAGGGTACAATTCATGCCAACAAGAACTTCATCCTCAATGGTGCAGGCATGCACCACAGCTCCATGCCCAACTGTAACATAGTCTCCAATAATGGCCGGGTAATCATCCGCCAGATGAACGATTACCCCATCCTGGATGTTTGTAGCCCGACCAACACGAATGAAATTTATATCAGCTCGCAGAACACTTCCGGGCCAAAGGCTTGCCTGTGGCCCAATTACAACATCTCCAATAATCGTTGATCCAGGTGCCACGTAGGCACTTGGGTCCACCTGTGGATCTTTGCCGAGGAACCGCGCCAACCGTTCCTCCAGCCTCATTGGTTTGACTTTAGCCTTCGGCGATACGACCTCCTACTGGCAGGCTTCACAGTCTGGGTCCGTGATACTGCAGGAAGAGGAGGAGACCCCTTCTGACGAAGCAGTTTCTGGATCTGACGCTTTGCGGGTGGTAACTGTCGCCTTTTCTATGTTGGAGGCGCTTTGCGTCCGCAAGTAATAGGTGGTTTTCAAGCCCTTGCGCCAAGCAGAAAGATACATCTTGGATATGACCGCAGGTTTAGGCTCCGCCAAGAAAAGGTTCACGGATTGAGACTGGTCGATCCATTTTTGCCTGCGCGCAGCGGCATCGATAATGTATTCGTAAAGAACTCCGAAGGCGGTTTGGTATTTCTTTTTCAGTTCATCCGGTATCTCGGCGATGTTTGTCAGTTCACCATCATTATACTTGAGCTGGTCAATCATGTCCCCATTCCAAAGGTTGTGCTTCTTGAGGTCGCGCACCAAGGATTGGTTCAAGACAATAAAGCTCCCGGAAAGGTTGCTCTTTGTGAAGAGGTTCTTGAACAAAGGCTCAATGCATGGGGAACTCCCCATGATGTTGGAGATCGTGGCCGTTGGCGCTATGGCAAGAACATTGCTGTTGCGCATGCCTTGCTTGCTGATCTTGTCGCGCAAGCCCGCCCAGTCCATTTGTCCGCCACGCTTCACATCCACCGGCTGTCCCCGCTCCTCCTCCAAAAGGTCCAATGAATCCTGAGGTAGAATTCCCCGGTCCCATTTTGAACCCTTGTACGTGGAATAAGTGCCTCGCTCCTTGGCCAAGTCGCTGGATGCTTCGTAGGCATAGTAGGCAATCGCCTCCATGAACTCGTCGTTGAACTCCACGGCCTCATTCGAGGCGAAGGGGATTTCCTTGCGATAAAGACAATTCTGCAAGCCCATGACACCAAGCCCCACAGGGCGATGCCTTAAATTTGCAGTTTTGGCCGCCTGCGTCGGATAGAAGTTCAGGTCGATAACATTGTCCAATGCACCTACAGCAACCCGAATCGTTGCACGCAATTTCTCATGATCCAAGTTGCCATTCTTATCCAGATGCGAATCCAGAACCACCGAACCCAAATTACACACGGCTGTCTCGTCAGGACCTGTATTCAGTGTGATTTCAGTACAAAGGTTGGACGAGTGGACAACCCCTGTATGTTGCTGGGGTGAACGCAAGTTACAGACATCCTTGAACGTAATCCAGGGGTGGCCGGTTTCAAACAGGTGGGACAACATTTTGCGCCATAGTGTAAGTGCGGGAATACGTTTAAACAGGGTGAGCTGGCCAGTGGCCGTCATTTGCTCGTATTCCTTATAGCGGGCCTCAAAATCCTTGCCATAGAGGTCATGGAGGTCCGGTACATCGTTAGGTGAAAACAATGTCCATTCCTCTTCGTCAAATACCCGCTTCATAAAGAGGTCCGGTATCCAGTTGGCCGTATTCATGTCATGGGCCCGGCGGCGGTCATCACCGGTGTTTTTCCTTAGATCTAAAAACTCTTCAATATCAAGATGCCAGGTTTCAAGATACGCACACATTGCACCTTTCCGTTTTCCTCCTTGATTGACCGCAACCGCTGTATCATTTGCTACTTTAAGAAATGGAACAACACCCTGAGATTTACCATTTGTACCTTTTATATGCGTACCTAGTGCTCGAACTGGTGTCCAGTCATTCCCTAGACCGCCGGCGAATTTTGATAACAGAGCGTCATCTTTGATAGCAGAAAAAATTCCATCAAGATCATCTGGGACTGTTGTTAGATAGCAGCTTGATAATTGTGGACGTCGTGTTCCTGAATTAAATAAAGTCGGAGTTGAGCTCATGAAATTAAAAGAAGAAAGTAGCTCATAAAATTCAATAGCACGCTCATTACGATCTGGTTCATTTATTGCTAGACCCATTGCAACTCGCATAAAGAATGCTTGCGGTAATTCAAAACGGACATCCATTGAATGGATAAAATAGCGGTCATATAGAGTCTGTAAACCCAGATAAGTGAATTGACGATCACAGTCTGGTCGCAGGGCTTTGCTTAATCGCGCCAAATCATATTTGGTTAATTCATAGTCAAGTAGTTCTAATTCTGCACCGTGCTTTATGTATTTTTTAAAGTAGTCTTGATAGTTTTCTTTCATTTCCTTGTGTGTTGCTTGAGTTTTTATGCCTTCTATAAAGGTTAAGGCTTCTTGGCGAAGTTGATCGAGCAGGAGTCCTGCCGCGACATAACTATAATTCGGTTCTTTTTCGATTAGAGTTCTAGCACTCATAAGTAATACTTGGCCTACATCAGCCTCATCAATACCATCAGCATTCATAACAACTTTGATATCCCTCCATGACCAATAATGGCTTGTGTAACCACCAGTTTCATGACCCGCACCACCCTGCTCGCTTATAGTTATAGATCCACCATAGTAGTCAGTATAATCTGCGGATGTTGTGGTAGTATTAGTAAATGTATAATTTATTGTGTAGCTATTAGTTCCAACATAGTAAACTATACCATCTGTTGGGTTCGCTACAGGCTGTATATTGAATGAAACCCCATTACCATCATCATTCGTATCATGGCCTTCATCAAATGACTGAGCAGAGCTCTGACCAAAATGGTAGTAAGGAATCTTATCATTATCTGTAATCCTAACCTGAAACTCATCTTTGTCACTATCAAGAGTTGTCGCTCCTATGACATTATCAATATAAAAATTTATTATATATATTTCTTCTAAATTATTATCGAATTTTACTATATGTTTTAAATCTTGTGCTGATAAATTTAAAACTTTCATATATACCAGAGTCCAACACATTGCGCAATTTTGTGGCATTGTGTAAAATACCGCTATCAGATTGTTGGCGCACAACCTCGTCCAGTTCGATAGTGATGACTTCCTTATTATAGTGACTCTCTAGAATTCTAGCGTCAAGCGCAGGGCTCAGACTTAACTTCACAGGAGGCAACTGGGCAGTGTCGCCAATGAGCAACAGTTTACAATTATTGC
>CAJWSN010000042.1 GCA_913046175.1 uncultured Opitutia bacterium | reverse complement strand
CTTCGTACAAAATAAAAACATCATCGCTCCAGTTCGGGATAATCTACCCGGTATCACCAGGCAAATCCTCAAGGAATGCCTGCCCAATGACTGGATCTGGCAGGAATCCGATGTGCGGGTGGAGCACCTGGAGGACGTTGAGGAAATCCTTGTCTGCGGGTCAGGAAAGGGGGTTTCATGCTTGAAATCCCTGCCAGAGGCCCGCTGGAAGAACAAGTCCATGAAGGCTTTCAATAAATTCGTACGACTCTTCAGGGAAGCCAAATTGCTTTACTTGCAGCAAAACTCCAAGAAGGATGCACTTCAGTGACCGTCCAACGCTTCAATTTCAACGGATTTAGTTCGAAGATACAGGGACCCATGGTCATGGGCGTCCTGAACATGACACCGGACTCCTTCAGTGATGGAGGTCTTCACAATGAACCTGAAAAGGGTTTGGCGAGGGTGAAACAAATGCGGCGGGAAGGAGCTGACATTATAGATATTGGTGCGGAAAGCACACGTCCAGGCAGTCTTCCAATCAGTTCCGACCAGGAACTGGATCGACTTCTCCCCACACTCAGACAATTACCGAAGGATCAATTCCTGATTTCAGTGGATTCCTCCAAACTGGAGGTGCAGGCAGCAGTGATCCAGGAAGGTGTCCATATCATCAATGACATCATGGGCGGAAGTGAAGAGCTTTTCTGCCTGGCAGAAAAATACCAGTGTGGCGTGGTCAGCATGCACACATCCGCACCTCCTGAAAACATGCAGAAACACACGGACTACAAGGACGTGGTGGAGGAAGTACTCCAGTATCTGGAAGGCAGACATTCACTGCTGAAACGCTACGACTTGCCAAGATACTGGGTGGATCCCGGCATTGGGTTTGGAAAAACACCGGAACAAAGTCTTCGCCTGATGCAGTGCATTGACCGATTTTGCGGGCCGGGTTGGGGCGTCCTGGTTGGGGCCTCCAGAAAATCCTGGATTGGTTCAACCTTCAACGTAAAGATCACGGATCGACTGGGCGCATCACTTGCCGCAGCCATCCTTTGTACAATGCGCGGGGCGGAAATCTGCAGGGTGCATGATGTACAGGAGACCACACAAGCACTGGCTGCAGCAAGGCTGTTAAACTAAACCATGGACAAGCTCGTACTTGAAGGCATCGAAGCCCGTACCATTATCGGGATACACGAGGAGGAGAAACTTGCAGAGCAAGGAATCCTGGTCTCCATTGTCCTGCACAGCCAATTCGAGTCAGTCATCGAAAGCGACAAGCTTGACGATGGCATCGACTATGTGGATGTAGTGGAAGCCATTCGCGCATTCTGTAAACAGCATCGAGGGAACACACTGGAGTTCCTGGCCCACAGTCTGGCACTGCACTTAAAGGATGCCTTCTCGGCGGAAAGGATTGAGCTGACCATTGAGAAACCCCGCTACGCAGGGAAATTGGCAATGGATGCCATCCGGTTCCATGTTGAGAGGTAAGGTTTTCATAGGTCTTGGTGCAAACCTGGGTTCCCCAAAGGTGACATTTGATGCCGCACTGGAACAGCTGAAATGCAATGATTGCAGTATCCTCCGCAAATCCTCCCTGTACCACACCAGTCCATATGGGTTTCAGGACCAGCCGGATTTTCTGAATGCCGTTGTAGAGATAGAAACAGATCTTCCACCAAGCCCCCTGTTGAACCTGCTTCAAGCAATCGAGAGAACCTTGGGCAAGAAGGTTGTTTGCAAGAACGGTCCTCGAATTATCGACATGGATTTATTGCTGCACCAAGACCACATCAGGGAGGAGGGAAACCTGATCGTCCCTCATCCAGGCATTCCCGAAAGGGACTTCGTGCTCCTGCCCTTGGTGGAGATCGCACCAGAATTGCGTCACCCGGTCAGTGGAAGGATGCTGAAAGACTTGCTGTCGGCCTTAAATAACGGCACCCACAACGGTAAAACTGAAACCTGGTGATATGTCTTTATTCATTCGGGAAACCTCATCCACGGCGCACATCAAAACACAAGGACAGGTCAACCCGGCCCACCTGTTGCCGCATCACGCAGGGCATCACATAGGATTCGCATCTGCCGGGCAGGTTCCGCGAGGCTGTTCGCACGTGAAGGCCCCCCCTGACTTAATTTCTGGCGCAACAAGCGATCATCCATCAATTTAACCAAGGCGTCTGCCACTGCCCCCACATCGCCGGGTTCCACAAAAATGCCACAGGTTTCATCCACAATCTCAAGAGGCCCCCCCATTCCTGAAGTAATGACTGGCAATCCAGCCTGCAATGCCTCAATCAATACAATTCCAAATGCATCGGGTTCCGTGTTGGGTTGGCAGTAAATGTCTGCGGCACAAAGTAAATCCGGCACATCCCGCCGCTGACCCAGAAAGTGTATGCGGTCAGCGATCCCCTTACTTGCAGCGAACTTTTTCAAGCTGGAGAGATAGGCTTCCTCTTCGGAGTCCTGAGGACCTCCTGCGATCCAGCAAGACCAGTTTCCATCCAATGGAAGCAGTCCCAAGGCCTTTGTAAGGATATGTAATCCCTTGAGAGGAACCAAGCGTGATGCCAGTAGAATGACAACTTCTTCGGGAGTTGCCCCAAGTGACAGCCGGATGGATTTGCGTACGGACTCACGATCCCTCGGCAAACGGTTATCCACAGGTTCGTGGATGACTTGCACAGGAATACCTGTATAGAGATGCCGTGAAACCGCTTCAGCAGTTTGACGACTGTTAGCAACAACAGCAATGGGTTGAACCCGGGATGCAAGTTTCTCCAACCACTGCCCACCCCTGGGCAAGTCTGTGGATCGAAATGCGAGCGGGATCCCCTCACGAAGAACAGCAGGGCCAAATACCGCCTGTGGCCAACAAGAATGGCAAAGGACAATGTCCGGTGCAATCTCACGCAGGAGTTTACGCATGCTGCGCCTCACCCGCCAAACGCTCCAGGGACGGCTAAGCCTTACATTTCCAAGAACATATGGTTCATTTCCAAGATCTCGTAATTGCGAGGCAAGTTCACCTTCAAAACAAAGGGCAAACGAAGATTGCATGTCATGGCAAAGTTCCTGATTGCGCGCCAGTGTCAAAAGATAGGTTTCAGCTCCTCCGAATCTGTTACCCGAATAGGCATGAAGAACATGCATGGAATCCCTTCTCATGCCGGAGCCTTGGAACGACGGCGACCCTGCCTGCCTCGACGGGCCCGCTTGGTTTGACCCTGGATAAGGGAGTACTTGCCGGCAAGTGTTAGAAGAACTGAGAAAAGTATGAATATGACCGGGTTCTGAAGCGGGAAATCAACCAATGCCATCAATCCCACCACGAAACAGCCAAGGAAAATCCATTTGGAGATTGAAGATCGTGCACCTTTAATTCGCACATGGTTGAGGAATCCGATCACAGGCAAAACCAACAACCCACAACCCACAAACCCAAGTTCCGACAGGAATTCAAGAAAATCATTGTGAGCGTGGTTGTTGGCCCATTTCTCCACCGCACCCTGACCCTGCTTGACTGCATCGACTGTAACCGGGTGCTGAATCCCCTTGTAGAAGAAGTTGAGCGTCAATTTCTCGGTGCCTTGGCCACTTGCCGCCACCCCAATGCTTCCTGGATGTGTGTGATGAAAAACTTCCACGTCATCTATTCCAAGCACAGCCCCGGCTGCCTTGCCTTTTGCTGAACTACGCCGAATTGCAAAATTGCCATCCATGTAGTCCCAGTAAGGAACCCCTAAATAATAGCTTTTCCAACGACGTTCCGGAACAGCAATTGCGTGCTCCTGGTAACGCTCTCGTTTCGGTCCGATCTCAAGTGAAAGTACCGGTGGGTCTTGGGAATCCATTATGCCGTCTGCAACTCGTGCTCGTATCATGAAGGTATAAAAGGTGCCATCCTCCAAACCAGCCCCGGTGGATCGAAGGCGAAAGAAGGGTCCATTGTCGTAGTCCGCCCAAATACTGTTTGAATCATATCTTCCCATCTGCACCTGGACATAGGCAGTCTTGCGATGACCTCCATTGGGCATTCGCATGACTGTAGTACTCCGCCCATCACCTGCGGAGGCAGTTTTGCCAGCAGCAAAGTCAACCACCTGCGAGGTGTTGCGATCGTTCCTGTCAACGATCCAGCCAACAAGTGGCAATGGCTCTTCAGAGGAATCCTGGTCTTTCCGGGCGATAGCCTCAAAATCCTGATTTGTGATCGTTGGCAAATGAAGATCATCTCCGACTCCAAGAACGCTCAACTTCTCATCAAGCTTCACGCTTACCACCCTTTCATCCATCGGCACCCCATTGCTGTGGACTGAAAATGTAATCTCCGTCGAGTGCTGCCGCCATTTCTCGTAATCCCGATCCCACTCAAACCGAAGGGGGCGATTGTAGTGGATTCTGTAGGTCAACCCTTCAGGAAGAGGGTCCAGCTGGTTGTATTTCTCCAGGACCGGACGAAACCGATGTGTCCGTTTTTTATTCTCCAACAACACTGAGTAACGAGGATAAAGCGGAGGATCTTTCGGATACTTCTGGAATTCCGATCCTGCATAGAATTTGGTAAAAATCCATTTGTAGGAACCAAGACCCCACCCGAGGTATGGTCGATCCATGGCCATATCCATCGTGTACCGCCATCCCCATATCCGATAATTCCCACCATCCTTACGAAATTGTTTAACATCCTCCAGGGAATCCTCCAAACGCGAATGAATGGGCCCCTGCCAAAGAAAGAACCAAAAGGATAAAAAGGTCAGGACAAAAAGAGAGAGAATTCCAGCTTTAAGGAGTGCCGGACTTTTCCATCCACCCTGCCTCCACAGGAACTTAACTCCTTTTCTTAATGCAAGGAAGATGAGTGCAATTCCAACAAGCATTCCGCCGAGCATGCTAATTCTCCCGGAAGCAAGAGGAAGCGTCGCCAAGAGAAAAAGGGACATAAAGAGAAAAAAGAACCAGGGATTGTTCGGTTTGCTTGAATCACGCCTGCGCAAATAATACTCGAAAAGGCCCAATCCCGTGCAGGCACTCAGAATACAAAATGCACCCCAGTGATTGTGGTAATGAAAAGTCGAAAAGAAATGAGTGTTCGGAGAATCCCAGAACCAAAGGATTTTTTTGGAACCCGATAACTTGTTGGCCGTTCCTATAACAGAAAGCAGGAGACCGTTTAAAAAAAATATAAGCAACAAAAGCCGGATCAGTTCCTTCTTGGCAAAACGATACAATAGCAGACACAACGAAAGCACACCCAGCACGAATCCGGAACGTTTCAGACCGATTTCACGCTCAAATGAAACAGGGATCAACTGGTCGATCTTGTGACTAGATCCTGATTCCTCAAAAACCGTGTGACCCGCTTCTGTCTCAACACTTTGATACTCCGGAAAAAATAAGGCGATCGAAAGCAACAGGGCCAAGGCTGTCCAAAAAAACAACAAGGTTCTCTCCCCCTTTCCCCCGAGACCCTTTGAAACAATGACAAATCCCAATACCAGAAGAGAAAGGAATCCCATCGCCGCCATCCATATGCTTGCATGGGCTCCGGTACCCCCAAGATACCAGGATCCAGCAACGATCAGAAGCAGGATATTAACTACAACAACTCGAAAAAACCGTTCCACGTATCAATGGACTGGCGATCAAATGCTCATCAGGAAGATGATCTGTTAATTTCTGATGCGTTAAAGCGAGTCTTGGCCTCAATTACCCAGACTGCCACAGACAGGAAAAAGGATGCCCCGGCGTACATGAATCCCTGAAATTAATTCGTGTCCGGACTCAAAACGTTGGGATCAATCGAATTGGGATCAATTGTTGAATCAGCTGCCGCGTCTGCTTCTGCAGCCGGTTCAGTCTCTGTGGGTTCTTCAGGAGATGGCGCATCCGGGTCAGGGGTGTCAGGTGCATCCGGGTCAGGCTCGACTGCTGCTGGAGGATTAGGCTCTGCTGGTGCACCGGCATCCACTTCGGCCTGCACCTGTTGAGTGACCGTGGTTGCCGCTTGCTGGGTTTCGGCAACAGAGATATCTGCTGAAGCCGTGGTGGCCTGCGTGGCAGTAGCGGTCATTTCGGCTTGTTTGGCAGGAGGCATTGGTGCAGGTGGAGCCGTCGTGACCTCGCCTGTGGCAGTGGCCGCGCCAGTTACCTCCTGACCCGCGGCAACCACTTGAGGAGCAGCTCCCGGAGCAGCTCCAGTAGGCGTAAAGGCGATGGTGCCATTTGTCACGCCCGTACCGCCAGTAAACCCGCCACCCGCTTGCGGGATCGCCTCCGTGCTGACAGTAGTGCCACGAACCCCGGCGGACCCGAGTGGAGAGTTGATTGTGAAGGCAGAACCTTTGTTTAGTTTCTTAATGTTGGTCACCATGTTTCCATAACTGAGGGAAAGGGTGGTCTTTGAAGTGCTGGGCTCAGTCTCCAGGTCAGTCAACTTGTCATCCGTGGCCTTGAAAGCCTCCTGAGTGAATTGCGCAATTATCATTTCTGAATTCTCGGATACCGTGAAAACTGACCCGTTGGATAAGAGGAAGGTGACTTTTGCGCCGGCAGCGGTCTTGACAGTATGCCCGTCCGGTATGGAAGCCCCAATAACAACCTTGGCAGGCTCGAGTGCCTTGCCGGTTCTGTTGTTGGTAATCGTGACTTCACCCTCCAGCGCCACGATGATCGTGGCACCACGGGCCTCAACAGCTTTTTTGGCGTCATCAGCAGCGGGATCCTGCGCCATTAAAGGGGAATTGCCCAATGAGATCATCGCATACGCCAAGGCAAAACAAAGAAATGCGACATTACTTTTCATGAATTCAGTGGTGTGGTGACAAGGGTAGAAGTAAATGCGCTTTGCACGATTATGCAAAAACATTCAAGCGAAGTGGATGATAAATTTGCTGTTGATTCAAGCTAGACCGACCAGAAGTTAAGTCAATCCTCCAATCTGCTTTTCTTGAATAAACTCCTGCAACCATGCCCGATGAGGGCCCGACATAGGAACGTCGCCAACATCCTCCAAATGCACCCAGTGATGGTCTCTGGACAACCGGGGCGACCTGCCTTCAACCCGGTAAATTTTTTCCTCAACCACCTGGTCACTGATCGAACGTCTTTTCACGGCAAACAGATGTCCACCTCCGTCCGGAAAAACATCGGGGAGAAATGGCAATTCATGCAATCCTGCCAACCTTGGGGAATCTGCCGGATTCCGATAAAGCAACACTGACCCACCCTGTAAAACAAATGCACGCTCAACAACAACACGTCGGGTTTTCCGCCTTTCAATTTGTGGCAGGGATTCCGGTGAACCCCCTCTGTTTCCCTTGCAGAATCGGCGCACCGGGCAAATAGGACAACGCGGTTTGCGGGGAAGGCACACCGTGGCGCCCAGTTCCATGACTGCCTGGTTGTGGTCACCGGGATGGTGCATGTTCAGAAATATTTCGGCAACCGGTCCAAATGCCTTCGCAGCCTCTGCCGGCCCGTTAAAAATACGGTCATGCTCAAGGATGCGGGCAAGAACCCGAACCACATTACCGTCGATGACCGCCGCTGGTTGACCGAATGAAATGCTTGTTATCGCAGCCGAGATGTAGGGCCCCACTCCAGGAAACTCCAGCCACTCCGTCCGCGTTCGAGGAATTTCCTTAAGCGCGACGAACTTCCTGGCCAGCTTGTGCAGGTTTCTGGCCCGTGAATAGTAACCGAGACCCTCCCATGCCTTGAGCACCGACAAATCCTCTGCCGCAGCCAACGCCTTGAAATCGGGATACAGTTCCATCCACTTCTCAAAATAAGGCAGGACAGTGTGCACCCGCGTCTGCTGAAGCATAAACTCCGACACCACCGTCTTGTACAGTGAAGGAACCTCACGCCAGGGCAGCACACGCCGCTCTGCATAATACCACGCCAAAAGCCCTGCCTGGAACCTCGAGACCATCTCAGGAGGCCAAGCATTCGCCAATTCATTTGCGTTGTGTATTGTTTTTTTCAAGGTTTTTTCCAGCATCCCCAACTCATCATGGCACGAAAAGCAAAATCCTCCGACGAAGGACCAAAGAAAAAATCGCTTTATACCATCAAACTCACCGATGAGCAGATGGAGAAGCTGGACGCCCTTCTACAGGCTCGAGGCTGGTTCGATCACGAAGTTGACCACTCCCGCTTCGCCTTCAAGTGGGACAAGGTCAATGTGGTGGGCTACAAAAGTGGAAAGCTTGTCGTCCAGGGCAAGAAAACCGAGGACTTTGTGCAGGACATCCTCGAGGCCGAAATCACCTACGAGCCCCTCATGGGCTACGAGGAGTTTCACAACCCCGATTGGTTTGAGCCGCATGCCGGACTCGACGAAAGTGGCAAGGGCGACTTCTTTGGCCCCTTGATTGCCTGCACAGTGATCGCCGACGAGTCTGCAGTGCGCACCTGGATGGATGCAGGGATCAAGGACAGCAAGCGGGTAACAAGCGATCGCGCCATCAAGATGATGGCCAGGACCATACGAGAAACAAAGGGCGTGGTGATCAAGTATGCATGGGCGGGCATGCCCAAGTACAACGAGCTCTATGTAAAATTCGGAAAAAACCTGAACAAGCTCCTTGCCTGGTTTCATGCAAGGGCCCTCACCGAGGCCCTCGAGCAGAAACATGTCCCTTGGGGACTGCTGGACCAGTTCTCCAAGCAACCCCTGGTCCAACGACAGGTAAAGGTAAAGGGATTCGACCTTCGCATGCGGACAAAGGCAGAGGAGGATCCGGTTGTCGCAGCCGCCTCAATCATGGCCCGGGCCGAGTATGTCCGACAACTTGAGAAACTCTCCAAGGAAGCCGGCCTCACACTTCCAAAGGGTGCCAGCGAGGCAGTCAAGGATGCCGCCCGTGAAATTATCTCCAGCCATGGTCCAGCCGCCCTGTCCCGCTTCGCCAAGACACATTTCAAGACAGCGGGACAAGTTTTGGGCTGATCCTTTGACCATCCATCCACCTGAATCCTTGAGCCTTCTCTGGAAACACGATCTGCGAGCAATCAGGGATCAATCCCTCCTGGTTGGTGTGGACGAGGCAGGGCGTGGCCCCCTCGCGGGACCCGTGATAGCTGCTGCAGTTGCCCTCAAGCCGGGATTCTTTCGCAAGGCCTCCCATCGCAAGAATTCAAAGGGTTTTAATGATTCCAAGCAGGTTCGGGAACCCCGGCGCAGGGAGTTGTTTGCCTGGATGGAAAAGGCCCGGCGACAAAAACGCCTGGCTTTTGCATGGGCCGAGGCCGGGGTGGAGGAAATTGAGCAACTCAATATTTTTCAGGCCACCGTCCTTGCAATGAAGAGGGCCATTGCAAGGCTCCCCAGTGAATGGACACCAAATCCGACGGATGAAGAACTTCCCCTCTTCAGTGTTCAGGAAAATCAATGTGCAGCCTCAAAGGCATCCCTGATCCTCCTGGACGGAAAACCCATGCGCAAACTCGGGTACCCGCACAACCCAATCATCAAGGGAGACTCCAAGTCCCTCAGCATCGCCATGGCCTCCATTGTGGCCAAGACAGTGCGGGACCGAATCATGACGGATATGATCAGTATTTATCCTCAGTACGGGTTTGATGCCCACAAGGGTTACGGAACCCCCTCCCACCTCAAGGCATTGGAAAA
>CAJWSN010000041.1 GCA_913046175.1 uncultured Opitutia bacterium | reverse complement strand
CATCTCCACCGGACAACAGGTTCTTGACCACTGCCTAACCGCAGTAGAAAAGAACCCACAAGACAGCGAATCCTTCAACAAGGTTCTCAATCAAAGGTTGCAGGAAAATTTCGATGTGGCCCGCTACATGAACGACAAGGGCCTTAATTCCCCTGCAGATGTGGCTCAGCACCTCCGGGAACTTAAGGCCCAGCTCACTGAAAATCATGATCTCCGGCACACAGGCATTCCACACAAGAATCCTGCCAACACAATTGTACTGCTCGAAGACGGCAGCTACATGGTGAAGAATGGCGAACTGGAAGTTACTGTGCCTCAAGATAGCCAGGCACATGAAATGGCCAAGGTCATCCACCATCTACAAGACTGGCTTGGCAAGGCCTAGTTTGTATCGAAATTCTCAGTTATACATTCAATGCCCGGGCACCTGCGGATGCCATTCTGAATCTTTCCAGAAATGAGCCAGTCCGACAAGCTCCCGGCACCGACCGACTTGAAAGACCGGGTTGCCGGGTTGTCACCCGGAAAGCTGGACCGATTGAACAACTGCCCGAAACTGGCCTCCCTTCAAAGCATTTATAAGGCGCTGGCCTCCCTGCTGGAATCGGATCACGCCTACCTTTCCCAGATTGCGGAATTAATCGGTCGCGATCCACCTCTAACATCAAGGCTCCTCAAGCTTGTAAACTCCGTTTTTTACGGACTTCATGAACCATGCACCAACATCGAGGAGGCGGCCCTTGCTGCTGGATTGGACCAGATAAGTGAATTGATCCTGTCCACCCCGATCATTGAGGATCTTCAGAAACTCCAGGAAGGAGAGGACTCAATCATCGACTGGACCAAATTCTGGCAGCACAGCATCGCAACAGCCATCCTCTCGAGGGAATTATTTTCTATTCGCCAGGATGGATGCCGGGGGGATATTGATTACATCGCAGGTCTAATCCACAATGTGGGCAAAATCATAATGGCCCTCGTTTTCCCAGAGGATTTTGCCACGGTCTCAAAAAAGACTCATCAAGACGAAGTGGAGGAAATAAAAGCGGAGGAAAAAGTTGCCGGGGCAGACCACGCAGTACTCGGTGCATTTTATCTCAATGCAAACCGTCTACCCTTCGAAATCGTGGAATCCACCCTTTGCCACGTTCGCCCCCTTGAGGCAGTGGAATATCCTGTGCTTAGTGCAGCCATACAGGTTGCCGCTGCCTTGGCGCGCCTGGCAGGCATCTGCGGAATCGAGAACCTTCCAATACCGGAATGGCAGGATATCGAGCAGCTCGATGGATGGAGAATGCTATTCGGTAATAATCCGGCCCCACCCCACGTAAGGAACTCGCTTGACCCAACACTGGAAAGGCTTGAGGTTTTCCTATCCGGGATGGTCTGACCTCAACATCCCAAAACGCTTAGGGACAATAAAAACGGAAAAAGCGGCAGTCAGTTCCCTCCTTGGAGTTGATGCCAATCCGAATAGGCGTCATGCAACGGGGACAGCATCCTACATAAGCCACCCCCCCTTTGTTCTTATAAACCCGTCCGTATATTCCGCAATTTACGTAATGAACACCCAAAAACTGACGTTTTTTTCCTTGGCGTTGTGCATTATTGGTGGAATTCACCCGTTTGTCCTCCTCATTCTTTTTCCATTCGGCGCCGAACAATTTTTATGACTCCCGGATTCACGTTGGCCTGAGCATCAATTGCAAAATTATTACGGAAAATGGATGAAAGCCAGGTTTTCTTTTCCGCCTCACTATTAAATTCATCCCCCGCATGAGATGCAAAACGCTCGGAATAATGTTGGAAATTCTCCACAAGTTCTTCAGCTGCAGCACAGTTCTGACCAAGCAATTCGTTCACACTAATCATCGACTGCCGAACAATCGTGGCCTGAATGTCATCCGGAGCCTCCGCCTCCAAAATCTGCTTCACAAGCCTGTACAGGTTCAACTGCCGGATGAAAACCTGGGTCAATCCATCAGGAAAATAAAAGGGCAGTCCGCGACTCTTGGTACTGTTCCGATTAAAGGTTGCATAACCGTTGAATTGTGTGTCGCCCAAGAGAATCAAGTCGAGCTGAATCGACTTGAGGGCTTTCCTTTTGCGAATCCTCGCCCCGGATTCCTCAAGGAGATTCTCAAGTTGCTCAAGCAAGTCTCGCACAGAATCAAGTGCCTTTCCCTGGACGTGAAGATACGTAAGTCCCTCCTGGAGCGGCGCTTCAATTTGTTCGCGACTCTTCAGCGGAACCTTACGACTGCGATTCGTGCGATAAAGACGCTCCAACTCACCAAGGGAGGCTGGCGGACCATTGAGCAGTTCGTCCGCCTTCTTGAGTATAACCTCGACATCCGGTATTGATTCTCTGGAGTCTTCTCTGGACATTCTATATCAAAATGCTCATCTTTCGATGCTGTGTTGAGCAACAAGATGCGGCTAACTTAAAGTGGGCGCGTGATAAGGGCTAATTAACTTGTTTAAGATAATACATTGAAAATTAAGCTTGGAAATGCTTGGGGATTTGGCAAGGCAAAGCAAGATTCGTTCTCATTCTGAAAATTCCGTAAAAACTTTGAATGAACACTCGATCCTCTAAAACCAAAACACAGTTTCCAATCCTTGCATTGGTCCTTACAGGTTTATTCCTTTTTGTCCTGTTTCCCAGCCTTCTCTATCTTGATCGATTTCCAGTCATGGAAAAGAAGTTGGGTAGAGAGGAATTGGTAATGCTCTTCGGCATATTCACCGGGGCCACCCTGCTCCTTGCGGGCATTACAGTTTCTGCATGGCCAGCACCACTGCATGAAAATGCAGAAATTAAGGCATTCCCTCGAAAATACCGTATACTTGCCCCTTTGAAATTAATCCGTGACCGAAAATCCCGTCCTCATCGCGATACCCGCCGACAACAACGGTCCCGGCTGGAGGCAGTACCCAAACCAAACCCAGGTTCTGGAATCCCCTACCATAAATGGGCCACAATCCCTCTTTTCCCCAAGGATGGCTCAGACCTAAACCTAACCTTTCTCGACCTTGTCCCCAACGGAATACTGCTCATTGATAATGAAGGACGAATCCTGGAAGCCAATCAGGTAACTGAAAAGATTTTTGGACGAAACAGGGATGGGATTGTCAAAACATCAGTCACAGACATAATCCCCAAACTTTTCCCCAACTCAGAGGACAGTGAAACTTGTGAAAAATTTTCCTTTCAAGGACTTGAATCTGAGGTTTACGGAATTTCCAGAGAGACTTTTTGCCTGTCTGAAAAAGGGGAAAAAATTCCCATTCAACTGCGGATGAGCAAGCAGGAAGCCTACGGAAACCTCGTTTTTGCGATTGAAGTATTACCCACGCAAGACTCCTTGTAAGCTATTGTTTGAGGAGGACCTGCATATGATGAAAATTCCCTTGACCCCGTTGTGTTTTATTAAGAAAAAATTTGCGTTTGCTCCTTATTACACCCACTAGGAGAAGAAAACAATCCCCAAAGACTTTCTACCAGAATTTTACCTGCACAGATGGCTACTGAAAATAAAAGCAAGGATGTCCCAAGGCTCTACAATTCCGAGGAGTCTATTGCTACACGCAGACAGTTCCTTGATCATGTCGAAAAATGGTTGCTCCATCATGTCAAAAACAATGATGATGACCTGACGGGCTTGGCTGTCCTGATTGCGGACGGAGTAATTGACTTCACCCAGATTGATCACGATGATCTTGATGGCTTCCCTGGAATTCGGGAAGGTCTTACCAAGGCCTTCAACTTCGCCAGTCAGCAGTTTGAAATCTATGACCAACGACTCGACTCCCTGCATTCCAAGTTTGCCAAGGACTTCGAGGATCTCGACCTTCAGATCGTCACAGACAAGGGTTCGTTCCGCAGTTACCTTCAAGTTCTGACCTATGCGGAGGAGTACTACTTCATCAGTCGAAAACTGAAGAAGATTCACGACTCAATCGAAAGCCCCCAAAAGTAAAAAAGCTTGCTGGGATCATCTTTCACTTAAGCCCGCTAGCGGGCTTTTTTCTTTTAATGGAAGAGGGAAAGACACCTGAAATGGAGCTTTTCATTCAGCACAAAATCCATTTCCTGAACTTCCTGATTTCTCACATACAACATGGATGACATCCTAAATTTTTCTGTTCTTCCCGGCGATGGTATTGGACCCGAGGTAATGAATGTAGCCCTCTCGATCCTGAAGATAGTCGGTCGGGAAAATGGGTTTGCCCTCGAGTACAAGACCAACGATGTGGGCGGCATCGCAATCGACAATCAAGGCAAGGCCCTACCGGATGCAACCCTCAATGACTGCCGTCAACGAGATGCCATACTCTTCGGTTCTGTTGGCGGCCCCAAATGGGAATCCCTTCCACCCAAGGAACAACCCGAGCGAGCGGCACTCCTGCCCCTCCGCAAGGCCTTTAATCTCTATGCCAACATCCGCCCCGGGTGTCTTTTTCCTGAGCTTGTGGACCTTTCGCCGCTCAAGACCCAGACTATTCCCGACGGCCTCGACATTGTATGTATCCGCGAACTGACTGGCGGCATTTACTTTGGTCAACCCAAGGAAACAACCACCCTCGAGGATGGAGACACCCAGGCTGTGGACACCATGGTCTACCGCAAATCCGAAATCGAGCGGATTGCCAAAATCGCAAGCATCACCGCCGAGACACGCAGCAAGAAGGTTTGTTCCGTGGACAAGGCCAATGTGTTGGAAACCTCCATTCTCTGGCGAAACACGGTTACCGAATACTTCCAGCAAAATGCTCCCGGGATCGAACTGAGCCACATGTATGTCGACAACGCGGCCATGCAACTCGTACGTGACCCCTCACAATTTGATGTCATCCTAACGGAAAATATGTTCGGCGATATCCTCTCCGATGAAATGGCCGTCATTTGCGGCTCTCTCGGCATGCTTTCCTCCGCCAGTCTCGGAACGAGGGCAAACTCACTCGGCCAACCCTTCGGCCTTTACGAACCAGCTGGAGGCACCGCCCCAGATATTGCCGGGAAAAACCTGGCCAATCCCTGCGCCCAAATCCTCAGCGCAGCCCTCATGCTCCGGTATAGTTTCGGCCTTGAAGACGCTGCCAAGTCCATTGAGAACGCCATCAAGCAGACCATTGCTGATGGCTTGCGAACATGCGATATCGCAACAGGCAACCCGGGCATTGGCACCAGTGAGATGGGACAGGAGATTGCCAAGCGCCTTTAATAGGCCCATTATTCACAAGGAGCCCAACGGCTGTATCAGGATCTCAGACTCCAAGAAATCACCATGCAAAAAACCGCAGAAATTCGGCAGTCATTCCTTGATTTCTTTAAGGCCAAGGGACACAGCATCGTGCCCTCCGCACCTCTTCTTCCGAGTTCCCCGAACCTGCTCTTCACAAATGCGGGGATGAACCAGTTCGTGCCCTACTTTCTCGCCGAACGCAAGAGTCCCTCCTCCCGAATTGCCGACACCCAGAAATGCATCCGTGCCGGAGGCAAGCATAATGACCTCGAGGATGTTGGCCTTGATACCTACCATCACACACTCTTCGAGATGCTTGGCAACTGGTCATTCGGTGACTATTTCAAGGAAGAAGCCATCAATTGGGCATGGGAGCTTCTCACACAGGTTTGGAAATTCCCCAAGGAAAGGCTGTACGCCACCATCTACAAGCCAGGCAGGGATGATCCCGCAGGAGAAGACACTGAGGCCCGTGAGCTTTGGAACACCATTTTTACCGCAGAGGGACTGGACCCCGAGGTTCATGTGCTCACCGGCGGCAGCAAGGACAACTTCTGGATGATGGGAGAAACCGGACCATGTGGACCCTGCAGCGAACTCCACATGGATCTCACACCGAACGGAGATACCCAAGGCAAACTTGTCAACAAAGACTCCCACGAGTGCATCGAAATCTGGAATCTCGTCTTCATTCAATTCAACGCACAACCCGACGGTTCCTTCGCTCCTCTAGGCCAAAATCATGTGGATACCGGCATGGGGCTCGAACGCGTGGCAGGAATTCTCTCCAATACGGAAAATTTTACACGTTTTGACAAGACCCCCTCCAACTACGAGGGAGACCTTTTCCAGGAAATCTTTGAAACGATTGGAACCCTTTGCAACCATCGCTATGGAGGAACCCTGCCCCTGGACACCTCCAATCTCTCCATTGAAGAATCGCGGGACTGCGCCTTCCGCGTCCTTGCCGATCATGTTCGAACCCTCGCGTTTTCAATCGCCGACGGCATTCTTCCCGGCAATGAGGGACGCAACTATGTGCTCCGACGCATTCTTCGCCGGGCCCTCATGTACGCCCGCAAGCTCGACCTGCCCGACGGTTCCTTCTCCAAACTTGCCCCCACCGTTGTCAAAACAATGGGTGATGCTTTCCCCGAGCTTGTCAACCAGCAGGATATCATTCGAAAAGTTCTTGAGGCCGAGGAAAACTCTTTCGAAAAGACTCTTCAGCGCGGCCTTCAGTTCCTTGAAAAACTCGCTGGGGAAAGTCAGGAAGAAATCTCCGGAGAAGACGCCTTTCTTCTGTATGACACCTACGGCTTCCCGCTGGACCTCACCCAGTTAATCGCACGCGAGAAAGGGCTTTCAGTGGATGAAGATGGATTCCAGTCTGCAATGGAGCAACAGCGACAACGCGGACGTGCGTCCCGCAAGACTGAGGTAATCTCCGTTTCAAGGGAAACTGGAGAACACAAGGCCACCCTTTTCGCTGGTTTTTCAAGAGACAACCTGGTCAACTTTGATGCAACAATCTCCGAGGCAATAACTAACGAGCGAGGCATCTTTCTCATCCTTGACCAATCCCCTTTTTATGCTGAGATGGGTGGACAAATCGGTGACACAGGCACCATTGAGACCCAAGGAAACACCTTCCACGTCACCAATACAATCCTCGATGCATCCGGACGCCATCTCCACGAGGTGGAGGATGCCCTTCCCGGTAATCTTGAGGGTCAAAGAGTGCGTTGCTCTGTCAACACCTGCCGTCGTCAGGGAATCCAATGCCATCATACAGCGACCCACCTGCTCCATTGGGGATTGCGCGAGACTCTGGGCACCCACGTCCGGCAGGCAGGCTCACTTGTAGAGGAAGGACGCCTTCGCTTCGACTTCTCCCACTTTGAACCCGTCTCCGATAATACCCTGCGCACCATTGAGGAAAAAATCAACAGCCGCATCCTCCAGCATGCAGCTGTTGAAACCCTCGAGATTGCATTTGACGACAAACCTGATGACGTCATCTCCTTTTTTGGGGAGAAATATGGAGAGCGTGTCCGTGTTGTTGATATTGGAGGATATTCCAAGGAGCTTTGCGGCGGTTGCCATGTTTTAAACACCGCGGAACTGGGCCTCTTCAAGATCATCTCAGAGACAGGCATTGCCGCAGGCACACGACGCGTGGAGGCCATTGCGGCAAACCCCGCACACCAACTTGCAAATTCTGCCCTCCGCACCCTTGGCAACCTGGCCCATAGGCTCAACTGCACCCAGGAGGAAGTCGAAAAACGCCTCGACAACCTGCTGCTGGAAAGCAGGGAAATGGACAAGCAGATCAAGGAACACCGACAACAGGAAATGGCACAACAAGCGGATGACCTTGGAGGTCAACTCCAGGAGGTCAATGGACTCAAGTGTCTCATTTATTCCATGAATAACAGCAATCCAAAGGAAATCCAGTCACTCGCTGTAAGTACCTTCAAGAAAATTGGTGCCGACGTCCTCCTCATGGGAGGAGCCACCAACGGCAAGGTCTTTCTAAACGCCCTTTGCTCCGGAAAAGCCATTGCTGAAGGGTACAATGCCGGTGAAATTGTCAGGAATGTCCTTCAGGAAATTGGTGGCAATGGCGGTGGTAAACCCGACTTCGCAACCGGTGGAGGAAAGGACAATGGCGAATTCGGCAATATACTTGAGGCACTTCAAGCACAACCTGTTGGCCTTAAGTCTTGAAAAGCGACAAAAGGCAGGCGAACAGGCTTCAAGGCAGCCAAAGAATTCCTTTTCGAGCCATACACAAATGTCCACCCGCAGATGCTTTGTCGCCCTCGATCTACCGGATGACATCAAGGATGCAGTCGTCCAAGCACAACAGGGACTCCGGTTGCAATATCCTGGGCTCCGCTACACGAGCCCCAAGAATCTTCACCTTACCCTCAAGTTCCTGGGCGAGCTCAATGTTGAACAATGTGAGCAGGTTATCAAACGCCTCCAGGATTGCCGGTGTCCAGCCTTGAGCATTAGACTTGCAGGCGCGGGAACCTTTCCTCCAAAAATCGTGTGGCTTGCAATCAATGGTGCCAATGAAATCCAAAGGCAGGTTGATGTCGCATTGGCAAAAATCATACGCCGTGAGAATCGGTTCATGGGTCATGTCACTATTGCACGCACCAAAAACATGGCAGAAGGTTTCAAAAAAAACGTGGAGTCACTGCATGTTCAGCAGGTCTATTCAAAAGCCACAGCCTTCTCCCTTCAGGAATCCCACCTGACAACCCTTGAGTCACGATACCAGCCAATCGCCCGGTTTAGTTTTTCCGCCAAGGTAGATTGAGACTCTTTCGAGCTCTTCATTATCGAAACAGGCTAAACTGTTTCACAAAGGTGGGTTGATCATACCCGTGCCTTTTCATTTTGAATCAAAACTTGGAGATGCCCTGTGCCTCGCCCATGAAAGCTGGAAATTAAAGTGATATTATTTATATTTATAATAAATTTAATTAATTAACCCCAAAACCATAAGGAAATTTTTTGACCTGCTGGCATTTAGCAAGCTTTTTGGAATTAATTCTAATATATTATATTTTAACATGTTTAAAATAGAAATAAAAAAATCATGTGCATGAAATTGTCCCACCCTGCATGGAAAATATACAACCGTCCCATTTGCTTACTGAAAATGCTGGTTTCCATGGCGCTCTCCACCACCCTGGCCCAAGGTGAAAATGATACACCAATACAGGGGAAGATTCTCCGCGAAGTCTGGAAAAAGATGCCCGGCCGCAAACTGGAGACGCTCTGGAGCAGCGAGAAGTTTTACCTTGCGCCAGATATCAAAGAGCAACTCGACAAAGTCGAGACACCGGTAAGGGATGGCAACAATTACGGGCAAAGATTGCGTGGCTACCTCGTGGCACCCATGTCAGGAGAGTACAGATTCTGGCTCAGCGGGGACGACCACTGCGCGCTATGGTTGGGGGAGGGCCAGAACAAGTTTTCCAAGCGCAAGCTCATTCACTTGGAAGGATGGAGCCGTCACCGACAATGGGGCAAATACCGCCAGCAAGCGAGCGAACCGGTTATTCTCAAGGAGGGTCGGCGTTACTACATTGAGCTCCAACAAAAAGAGGCTGGTGGAGGGGATCATCTCACCCTCTCCTGGTCCTGCTCCGAAGGGCAGGGTCTCGTCAACTGGGCTCGCCACCCCGGGTCCGTCGCCTCCCAGTCCACCACAGTCTCAGGCGGAATGGCTGATCGGGCCACTGATGGAGACGAACGCGGTCGCTACCACTACGGAAGCATCACCCAAACATTGAATCAAGCAGGAAGTTGGTGGCAGGTCGATCTTGGCGAGGATCGGCTGATCGACCGCATCGAGCTCTTCAACCGCGACTTGGATAGCTGGCTGTTCATGCAGCGCCTCTC